>JAAXQM010000047.1 GCA_012974295.1 Dehalococcoidales bacterium | reverse complement strand
AGATGTGTATAAGAGACAGATCCTATGGCACTATGGTAGCATAAGCGCAACCTGCTATCAATATAATGCCCATTGTTTTATATAAATTAGCGAGAATACCCGTCAGCTTGCTAGCGGGATGAATCGCGGGTTTGGGTGGCAAGCAGCGTCTTCTAGGCGCTGCAAAGCGAATTAGAGCGATGAATGTGCAAGAATTGGCGCTCCAGATGCCCCCCAGCTTGCTGGGGGGTAATTCACTGAAAGTAGCTACTTTATTTAGAAATTAGCTACGATTACCGTTTGAGTTTGATGTTAAATAAACTCTAGAAGTCTGTCCAGGGTTCCTATTCCCTAAAAGTGTATAAGTATGTCCTGGACACCGCACACTGCAGCATTGACAGGCAAAGCTCCCCAGAGTACTATCTTACTCATATCTAGGCTTTGATAATGCCTATAACTACATTACCGAAAAGACTTTATTTGGATTGGGGTACCTTGGCGTGAAAATGATTTTTCTGCACGGTTCAGGTGGCTGTAAGGAGGTCTGGCACTACCAGACGAAGCACTTTCCAGATGCTGACGTCATCGATCTCCCAGGCCACCCTGAGGGCGAGCCGCGCACCAGTGTTGATGACTATACAGATTGGCTTAGAGGATACATCCAGGATCGTGGCTATAGCAATGTGGTGCTGGTGGGCCATTCGCTGGGCAGCGCTATCGCTCAGCTGTATGCCCTGAAATATCCTGAAGATCTGAAAGGGCTTATACTCATCGGCGGCGGCGCTAGACTCCGCGTCCATCCCATGTACCTCGATACACTGGAGCAGGCCTTAATCAACCCTCGCATATTTGAGGTTTACATAAAAATGGCATGGGAGCTTATAGACCCCGAACTCAAGGAGATTCTTCGGAGGAGGGCTTTGGAGAATGGCCCCACCGTTTTCCTCAACGATATGCTTTGCTGCGACAAGTTCGATATCATGGATCGGGTTCATGACATCAGGTTGCCGACCCTGGCTCTGTGTGGCAGCGATGATACAATGACGCCACCGAAATACACGAACCACCGAAATACACGAAATATCTTACAGATAAGATCGAGGGATCCAGGGAGGTAATTATCGACGGGGGTACCCATATGGTCTTCGCGGAAAAGTCTGGTGAGGTCAATCAGGTGATTGAGGATTTTCTAAGTGGCCTCTCTTTTTCAACAAATTCTGACGCATGATGGTCAGGTGCAAGAGAAAGCCACCTCTGTGGAAAAAATACTAACGATTGCGTAGCTGGTTTTGCAGCCAGGAGAGCCACCGGTCTATACCCTGGCCGGTGGTACAGGATACCTCGAAAATTTCCACACTTTCATTCAGGTTTTTTACCGTTTTTTTATAGGCATCGGTATCGAAATTCACGTGCGGCAGCAGGTCGATCTTGTTGATGAGCACGATATCAGCTACGGTGAACATCAGCGGGTATTTCAGGGGCTTATCAAATCCCTCCGGAGTGCTGGAGATCACCAGGTTCTTGTGAGCACCGATGGCGAACTCCGCTGTGCAGATTAAGTTCCCCACATTTTCGATGAATAACAGTTCAATATCCTGCAGCGGCAGGTTGCTGAGGGCGCGATAGGTCATACTGGCATCGAGGTGGCATTCTCCGCCAGTATTTATCTGGATTACCGGTACTCCTTCTTTGCCTATTGTCTCCGCATCTATACTTGAGCTTATATCACCCTCGATAACGCCGATCTGGACAGCCCCTTTCAGTCGCCTAATCGTTTCCAGTATCAGGCTGGTCTTGCCAGCGCCGGGAGAGGACATCACGTTAACCGTAAATACGCCGTTGCTGTCCAATAACTGGCGGTTTTCCTGTGCGATCTGATCATTTGCGCTCAGGATGTCTTTCAGTACCTTTATCTCCATCTCAGTCCACCTCAATGCTTTCTACGAACAGTTCGTTGCCCCGGACAAGCTCAATGCTGCTTCCTTTGCAGGATGGGCAGGTCCAGTCCATCTCCTTGATGTCGAATTCCTTACTGCAGTCCCTGCATCGACCAGCCATGGGGATTGTTTTGAAGCTCAGCTTGGCGTCCTCCATGATAGTTCCTGCACTCATCTGGTCGAAGTAGAACTCCACGCTCTGTCCGACGAACCCACTCAGCTCTCCAACGACCACGTTAATCCTTTCCACCTTTTTAGCGCCGACCTTCTCCGCATGTTCCTTGACAAGCCCGATCAACGCCTGTGTAATAGCCAGTTCGTGCATGTTAACAGATCCTGGGAAGCGGGTCTCCTACCAGCATATCGACTATTCGGGAAGACCCGATTCTGGTTTTCATTACTACCCTGCCCGGGTTATTAGCACATACCTCACCGATAAGGGACGCCTCTTTCCCGTATTGATTACGGTGCATTACCCTGAGAATCTTGTCGGCATGTTCCGCCGGCACTATCGCTACTAGCTTTCCTTCATTGGCTATATACAGGGGATCGAGCCCTAACATCTCGCAGGCAGCAAGCACTGCTTCATGCACCGGGACCTTTTCCTCCTCAATCCTGATGCTAACATTGGATTGTTTTGCCAGCTCATTTAGTGTAGTAGCCAGCCCTCCCCTGGTGGGGTCTCGCAGGCAGCGTATGTCGGCGCTGACGTTCAGCATCTCGGCTACCAGACTGTTAAGCGGAGCACAGTCGCTCTCCAGAACGGTGGTAAAGCTTAACCCTTCACGCTTGCTGAGCACTGCGATGCCATGATCGCCGATAGGTCCGCTCAGCAGCACTTTGTCCCCCGGCTTTGCGTTGCTTCCGGAGATATCGACATTTTCCGGTATAATGCCTATGCCGGCGGTATTGATAAAGAGCTTGTCGGCGCTGCCGCGTTGCACTACCTTAGTATCCCCGGTGACGATTGTTACCCCCACTTCCATGGCTGCTGTATTTACAGATTCTATGATTGTCTTCAGCTCGCTTTGAGGTAGGCCCTCCTCGATGATTAAGGAAAGGCTTAGACAAAGAGGTCTGGCACCGCTCATCGCCAGGTCATTAGCTGTACCGCAAACGGCGAGCTTACCGATATCTCCGCCGGGGAAGAATATCGGGCTTACCACATAGCTGTCGGTGGTGAAGGCCAGCCTGCCGCTAACAGTAATAACGGCTGAGTCGTCCAGCCTGGCTAAAAGGGGATTATCGAAAACCCGGACGAAATGCTTCTCCACCAGCTCATGTGCCAGCTTCCCTCCACTGCCGTGTGATAAAAGGATTTTATCGAACTTTTCGCTATCACCCATCACGGCCCTCTCCGTAATTATAGTAGGCGGAGCATGTGCCCTCTGAGGAGACCATGCACGGCCCAACGGGATATTGGGGTGTGCAGGCATTGTCGAAGAGCTGGCAATCGGGCGGTGTTTTAACCCCCCGCAGGATATCACCGCAGATGCAGCCATCAGGTTCATATGGCTGGCCGGGATCGATATCGAAAGCCATGGTCGCGTCGAAGTGCTGATATTCATTCCTGATCTTTAAGCCGCTATCGGGAACCTCTCCGATCCCTCTCCACGCGGCGGGGCCAGGCTCAAACACCTGCTCCATAAGCCTCATGGCCTCCTCGTTGCCCTCAGGATGCACTCCCCGTCGATAGGCGATCTCTACTTCGGAACGCCCGCTTTCAACCTGATCTACCAGCATGACAACGCATTGCAGGATATCTACGGGCTCGAAACCGGAGACGACACAGGGGATGCCATAGTCCCGCGCAATAAAATCCCAGGGATGGGAGCCGATAATGGCGCTTACGTGTCCGGGACATACCAGCCCCTGAAGCTCGACCTCGCCTGAGTCGAGAATAGTGCGGATCACCGGGGGGCAAAGCTTATGCAGGGAGAGAACATAGTAATTGTTTATCCGCCTATCCTCTGCCTGAAGAATTGAGGCGGCGATGGTGGGGGCCGTGGTCTCAAACCCTATGCCGAGGAATACTACTGACCTGGTAGGATTCTCCTGTGCCATAGCAATGGCGTCCAAGGCTGAATATACGATACGCACGTCGGTACCGTCAGCCTTGAGCTCCTGTAGGCTGGTATGACTCCCGGGGACTTTGAGCATATCGCCGAAGGTGGCGATGATCACCTGTGGGATTTTGGCCAGGGCAATCGCCTTGTCCAGGTCGGTGTTTGCGGTGACGCAAATGGGGCAACCGGGGCCGGATACCATTTCAATATTGTCAGGTAGAATCTGGCGAATACCATATTTGAAGATAGTTACCGTATGGCCCCCGCAGAACTCCATTAAACGTGCCGGGGTATGGGACCGTTGATTAATTTGAGCGATAAGACCTTCGGCCAGGTCAGAGCGCCGAAACTCCGTGATGAATCTCAAACTTCCTCCCCACCCAGCGCTGCTATTTCCTCGAAGAGCTTCAGAGTTTCCTCAGCCTCTTCCTGGTCCAGAATATTTATGGCATAGCCGGCGTGGATCAGTACATAGTCGCCTACTTTGGCTTCCGGGGTGAGCCACAGACTGATACGCCGAGTAATGC
>JAAXQM010000147.1 GCA_012974295.1 Dehalococcoidales bacterium | reverse complement strand
TTCATCACCACATTTCCCTCCCTCCGTGTACGCCCCGCCCACTGTCCGTCCTTTCGGCCGTCCCATGAGTGGCGGCGTAGCCTTGCCTTGCCCGATAGGGCTTCGCCCCGAGGCCTGCGTCTGCGGCAGCGCTGCCTGACGACCCCACCCGTTGACAGCAACCCCACAGTCGTCTATGCTGTCACCACAATAAATACTCAGTGAATAAAGGGAGAATGATTAATGCCATCGGTTATTGTTAACAATGTGAAGATCAATTACATTGAGCAGGGGGCAGGGGATGAAGCTGTAATCTTCGTACACGGTTTTTCTGCTGCCAGCGGGAATTGGAGGTGGGTATTGGAACGGCTGCCAAAGGAGTATCATGCCTACGCGATCGACCAGCGTGGACACGGGCAGTCAGACAAACCAGGTAGCTACCAGCTCACCGAGTTGGCCGAAGATATATACGGTTTCAGCCGGGAGCTGGGGATAGGTCGGTTCACCTATGTGGGGCACTCAATGGGCGGAACGCTCGGGCTGCGGTTTGCCTTGGACCATCCAGATATGCTCAAGGCCTCGATGTTGGTCGGCCATTTCCCAGTTCATGAGTGGATGACTCCTGATATGCAGGCTCCTATTCTAGCCATGACTGGGACTAGCGACTATCCCTCTGCAATGAAAGTTATGTTCGGATCGCCGGAGATGATACGAGGTGTTCTTGGGTCGATGTTTGCCACGCCGCCAAGCGAGGAACTCATGAACGAAATGATTGAATATGCAATGGTGACAGACCCGGAAGCAATAGTTGCTTGTTTTACCTGGATGCTGTCATCTGGCCTCGAGCCGCGTCTCGGGGATATCAGAGTTCCTACGCTCATCGTGGTCGGTGCGAAGGATCCTAGTTCTCCTGATGCCTCAAAGCGCGATGCCAATGCGATCAAGGGAGGTCGTTTTGAGTTATTCGAGGACGCCGGCCATTTTATCCCTATTGAGAGTCCGCAGAAGTTCGTTGATCTGCTAGTAAACATTATTGAGGACGTGAGCAAAGCGTAACCTCGGCGAAATATTCGCTCAATAAGGAGGAGGTCAATGTCGACACCATCTACTGGCGATCAGACCATTTATCAACGGCCCGCGGAGTTGCTGCAAAACCTTATTCGCTTTGACACCACTAATCCGCCGGGCAACGAAGTGCAATGTGTCCGCTATATAAATAGTCTACTGACTAATGCTGGATTTGAAACCAGCATCCTGGCCAAAGACTCGAACCGACCCAACCTGATTGCCCGTCTGAAGGGGCAAGGCATAGCGCCTCCGTTGTTGCTCTACGGGCACGTGGATGTGGTCAGCACAGCTAATCAGAACTGGACGCATCCGCCATTTGAGGGAAAGGTAGTAGACGGCTACGTCTGGGGACGAGGTGCATTGGACATGAAAGGTGGCATAGCCATGATGCTAGCCGCTTTTCTTCGTGCTAAAGCCGAAGGTTTAACCCCAGCCGGTGACATTGTGCTGGCCATTTTGAGTGATGAGGAAGCTGGGGGTGACTATGGAGCTAATTACATCGTAGAAAACCATGCTGAGCAGTTTGAGGGTATCCGTTATGCCATTGGGGAATTTGGTGGCTTTCCCCTGTACATCGGTAAGCAGAAGTTCTATGCCATCCAAGTTGCTGACAAACGCTTCTGCTGGATGAAGGTCATTCTGCGAGGGCCGGGTGGGCACGCCTCGACCCCTGTACGCGGTGGTATTATGGCCAGACTCGCCAAGTTACTGCAAAGCCTCGATCAGCAGCGCCTACCAGTACATATTACCCCTGTGGCCCGCCAAATGCTTGAATCGATTGCCGCAGCCGTACCTGTTCCCATGAACTCTGTATTTCAACAACTCCTCGATCCGGCTCTGACGGACGCTGTTCTGGACCAATTCGGTCCGCTGGGATCAAAGTTCGACGCCATGCTGCACAACACAGTAAATGCCACTGTTGTCCAGGGTGGGGGAAAAATAAACGTAATCCCTAGTGAAATTATCCTGAAACTAGATGGTCGCCTACTCCCAGGTTATACCTTTGATAACATGGTGGCTGAACTTCGCCCTATTATCGGGGAAGACGCGGAGGTGGAGATTATCCGGTACGATCTTCCGACACCAGAGCCCGATATGGGGCTATTTGACACCTTGGCAGGTATATTAAGTAAAGCTGATCCGGGTGCAATCCCTGTACCTCTCCTATTGACTGCAACTACAGATGCGAAGCACTTTGCGCGGCTAGGCATTCAAACGTACGGCTTCACCCCCATGAATCTACCCGAGGAGTTTTTCTTTTTTAATTTAATACACGCCGCTGATGAGCGAATTCCGGTAGAAGCAGTAAACTTTGGTGCTAATGCAGTCTATGAAGCCTTACAGAATTGTGGAGAATGATAATCTGTCCCACAAATGCTGTCATCTAGGTGCTCATTATTCTCTGAGTCTACCAATTCTAGTCTAATAAAGAACAGTTACCCTCAATAAAGGAACCTTTGTTGCATGTAGATCTTGAATTGTAGATTATTTAGTCCAAGTAATCATCCCATTGACAACACCCAAGTCGAGGAGTATATTAGCCACTAATCAATGGGCGAATCACGGATTAGTTTATACTTAACTCTACTGTATTTATGATATATAATCGACCAAACCATAGCGATTATCAAAAATTATATAGTTATTTATAAGAACCAATGAAAGGCTGATTCTAAAATGAAGTTATATGCCCACTCCATAATCAAACGACCAATAAGTGACGTTTACAACTACCTTGCAGATGTGCGAAATGACGGTCACTGGCGCGATGATATTATTCTAAGTGAGATTATTTCCGAGGGTCCGCTGAAAGTTGGTTCAGAAGGTCGTTCCAAGATTAATCAGTTTGGCCGTGAACTCTATTCAAATTGGAAATGCACACGTATTGACCCCCCTGAGTATATAGAGTGGGAATTGGCTACACCTATCCTGGGCAGTGCTGGTTATAAGTTGAAAGCTATAGATGAGGGTACAGATTTTACCTTCTACGGAATCGCTAAATTAAAAGGTATTACACGACTCATTTCGCCTATATTGAAATTTGTAGTACATAGGCAGTCTCAGAAAAACGCTGAGAATCTTAAAAGGATTCTAGAATCAAATACGCCATAACTCATTCGCTGTAAGATATAAGGGAAGCTCTTTCCAGAACCAAGTGTTTTTAACATAAATTAAAGACACCTACTCCATATAATCCTCATTTTATGAACCCTATGTTTTTTACATAAATTAAAAACACACGATTTAGTCAGTAGATAATATTGGTTATAATCGTTCCTTTTTTACCCTAGTTTCCCCGGGGAAGATTTAGCTTTAGTTATTGAACTATTCCGGGCGGACCTTTTTATCAATATACAATCCGTCACAATGTATAATCGACAGTCGAGGTGATATAATTCCAAAAGGAAGAATGACCTGCCCCCCCCTAAATCAGT
>JAAXQM010000294.1 GCA_012974295.1 Dehalococcoidales bacterium | reverse complement strand
GTTAACCAGCATGCCAATTACGATGAGCGGGAAAAGTCGGATAGAGGAGAAACTCCCCAGTGGTTTCAAGACGAAGCGCCAGCGTACTGCGCGAAAATATACGCCCAAATAATAAAACAGTATTCCGGGTAGAAGAAAGAGGTAATTTGCTTCGCCCAGCGCCTGGCCCATCTCGCCAATGTCATCACGAACTTGATAGATAAAGAGGAACAGGAAAATGAGGGTGATTACCACGCCAATCCAGAAACGGCGATTTTTCAACAATTAATCTTCTCTCCTAAGCCGCTATCATGACACTTATATATCCTTTTTTCAAGAGACCGCTGAAGTACTCTCAATAAATCCCCTATATGCCCCAATATTGGGAGACTTCTAGAGCTGGGGAGCACCGCTTTTTCAGCGGTCTCCTCAAGATGGGCAACATAGCATGCTACTGATTGCTTATTAGAAGGTCGAGAATTTCCCCTTGTGTTAGATCAGTGACCTTGCTAAAAACCATCGAAATGGGATGGTCGAATACTGTGAATGTCTCATCGGCAAAGCCCATGTTAATAATGATACCACCGGGAGAGCACATATCCATCCCCTCCGGCACAGGTAGCTTTGAACGAGTGAACGTATCATCCATGAAGGTTACGCCGAGAAAGCTTGGGTAGGAAGTGGCGCAGTAGACCATCTCAAAGCCAAGCTTCCCTGAAAACAGAAGCTCATGGTATTTGGAGCCTAGAGGGTAACGCTCCGTCAACCGGGGGATGGTTCCATATGCCCTGTTCGTGAACACGATGACGTAATCGGCATCATGAAGCTGCTCGGCTATTTTCTCCATTTTCTCAGGGCTATCCTCATCATAGAGGCGAAGCGTGACTACCTGATAGGGACCTAAGTAAAGTAGATGTTCCCAATCTTCCACTGCCACTGTCTCTTCTTTATCAACATTAGTGTTTGCCCAGTCAGTCACCTGCACTACAGGATGTGGCTTCGAATAGATACTTGCGTGAGCAAAAGAGTAGAACACCGAAGACGCAACGACCAGCACAATAACGCCTACAATGAAATGTCGCCAATTTCCCGTCAACCGCTCATACAAGGTCGAAAATAAAAGGGCAGCAACCAGGCAGAGGAAGGGAACCAGCGGTAATACATACCGTATGAACTTAACCTCCATGATGCCAACGATTAAAAAGAAAGGTATTATCCAGCTGAGAAGTAAAAGCTCAGATTTACGATGTCGCTTTATTGCCAGGGCTAGAGTGAACAGGAGGCCAGCCCAAGCTGCTATCGCAAGGGGCAAGCCCATGCCCCAAATAGACAGATGCCTTATTTGATAAAGGAATGGGGCAGTGTCAATAAATTGCCGAGTCCAGGGCAAGTCAGAGGCCCGAGTGACTACTGCATCCCTGACCCAGCCGGTTTGGGCTACAAACTCGTTCCAGTCGATTAAGATATAGGGCTCGGTGACGACGATAGTGATTATCGCCACAGGGACGACAATCGCCAGCCCTTTCAAGCTACTCTTAATGTAGTGTGGCCTGAAAGAAGATTTGGTGATACTATCGCTCTGGCTGTTAAAGCACCGCAAAGCGTATGCAGTAACTATAACTCCCAAGAGGATGACCGCAGTCAACTTAGTAGCTATAGCTAAGCCTAAGCCAAGCCCAATTAGCACAGCAGCCCACAGGGTATGCGTACTGGAGTTGCTTATAACTCTTGCTGAGAATAGAACAGTTAGAACAATGAAGAAAGTGAACATTGAATCTACAGTGCAGAAATGGGCCTGCTGAATGGATAACACAGTGAAGGCGGCAAAGATAGCGGCCAGAAGTCCGGTGCGATGGTTGTAAAGTCGCCTACCCAATAGATATATGAGCAATACAGTGCCGGTATCGAAAACGGCTGACATACCACGTCCTACTAATCTCAAATCAAAGTCAGCCAAGCTCTCATTGAAGTTGGACAGGATGCTGCCAGTACCTTTGAGGAGATAAAAGGGAAGACTTCCATAGCTAAAGAAATGCGGATTGAGGGGGCTTTGCTGCGGGTCCAGGAGCTGAGTGAGGGAGAGTGGCCAGTCAGGCAGATGAATTCTCCAGGCCGCTGCCAGGACTGCATGTTCGTCGGGGTGGAGAATATTGCCTTGGTCCCAGGCAATGCCATACAAACGGAAGCCTAGCGCAAATAAGAGTACTATGCCGAGAGGGATCGCAACTCGAAGGTTAATTGAAGAAAAGTGCTGAAATAGCCTCAATCAACCCCCTAATCCCCCAATCTTGGGGGATTTTTTAAGCTGGGGGGCACCCCCAGACCCCCGGTAGGAAGCATCCTGCACCTCTTTTTCAGCAGTCTCTAAAGATACAGCTGCCCTTATTCTGCAGTACACCGCAGCATAGCAGTGATAAGCCTTCTTACGCACCATTTCGAAGCCACGATATGACATTACGGCATTGTAGCATAAGGCAAATACGGCCTCAAGATTTCACCGTAGAAATCATAGGGGGTTCTTGGGAAAGTAGACTATTCCTTCCGTATTCCAGTAGGGACCCAGGGTCTCTCGATGGAGGAAGTAACCCCACCACCACCCAAGGTCGAAATCTCGATACTCCTCGGGAAACCATATCAGTATGTTGATTCTTTCTCCCTCGCCATACTTTTGTAAGTAGCTCTCGTCAGCGGGTTCATGGTCTGACCTGACAATAACAACCGAGCCCTGGGGTTGCTCAATGGAATAGTCAATATTTGGATAATCCCTGAGGTACCAACGCCAGTGCCAGTAGAGATCCCAGTCCAGCGTGATGGCTATATCATTTCCCTCACCGGTCTCCTCGGCCAGCTCCTCGATATGACCCATAATACGGGTCATATCAGAGGACATCCCGGCATAAAGAAGCATCTGGGGCGGGTCATCGCTCCTCTGATAGCTTTCCTGACAGGCGATATGCACGCTGAAGGAGAAGAAAAGGAGCAGGGCGAGTACGGTAACCCCTCGTAGTGCCCACACTCTGGTCTTTGGCCACTCAAAGCCCTGTAAAAGCTGACCGATGAACATCCCGCCTAGTAGGATTAATGGGAGAGCAGTATGCAAGGAAAGCCAGGGCATCTTCTCCCCTGCGAAAGAATAAAGCACTAAACTTATAGCCGCCCAGTATACCAGAAACCGTGAGAAGGTATTGCCCTTTATCGTGTAGTATACGGCTCCAATAGTAGCAAAGAGCAGTGGCAGGAACTCGTACATGGGCAGAAGCATTATGTAGTAGAACCAGGGCTGTCCTCCTCTGGCTACCTCCTGCTGCTGGATCCAATAATCGACTGAGCCCCACAGGCCGCTGGCGAAACCTGAGAGGTTGGTGAAGAAGGTGGTGTAGAGGAGTATGAAGATACCGTAGAAGATGAGGGCAGAGATTAGCCAGCGGCGAGGGTTCCAGCGGATCCCGATGGCTGCCGCGATGGCGAACAGGGAGATCACTAACACTATTGCCCACACATTAGA
>JAAXQM010000127.1 GCA_012974295.1 Dehalococcoidales bacterium | reverse complement strand
AGATGTGTATAAGAGACAGGCTATGGGGGGTGTTCCCGCGGAAGCGCCTGAGGGTTGGTGTGTACCGCCCGCTCCGACAGGCGTTCGCGAGGCTGCGGCCTCGTACGGAATCCCACTGTACTCGCCCACGTGACCGCTATGAGCGGCAGGGACCACGACGGCGTCAAAGCTGCTTCATCATGTAGACGCGGACATGATTATCCTTACCGTGCGTGGGAAGTGCTTTCCGGGTTTCCAGAAATCCATGATGATAATAAAGACGCAAGAGATCGGACATCATTTCGGCGGCTTGAGGCGACGACGCCGACGATCTCGGTTTCATCGAGACCCACATAGATATCTCCACGGCCTACCGCTGCTTCAAGCCATGGGTAGGGGTCGGCAATCGGTCCGCGGCCCAATTTCTTAGCGTAGGGTGTAAAAGCGTCCCGCATGAGGCGATCAATCGCTACATGCTGGGACAGAGAAGCCTTTGTAAAACTTAGTTCCATGGGCTGAATCTTACGATCGAAGACTCGGCGATCGTGAAGCGGATTTTGGCTGCGGTGAAGAGGAAAGGGCTGGACGGGATCGCTGTCACCGAGCACTTTACCAACTACTATGGCCATAAGGTAAAAGAGATTGTCGATACCCAGTTTGACGGCAAGGTAGTGGTCGTCCCTGGCCAGGAAGTTGCCAGGATGCTGTCTGGCCGTGAGCCGGGAGTGATCCATGTAGTTGAGCTATACTTACCTGACAATCTGATTTTCAGGTTTATCGCTCATCCTGGCCATCCTTATGTAAAGGACCTCAGCCAGTATATAGACGAGGGCATACATGGCATTGAGTTAAAGAACCCACTGCACGACGGCGACGGCCTACAAGAGGAGCAGATAAAGGAATTAGCAAAGAAGCATGACCTGATCCTGCTGACTAATAGCGACGCCCATCGACTGGAGGACATCGGCACCTACTATAATGAGATCGAGATTGAGGAGTTGTGCGTCCTGGCTAGAAAAGGCTAACTGAATTATCACATAAATATTCTGGAAAACGCACAGAGGGGACTATATAGGTCCCCTCTTCAGCATTATCAGCTTCTCACAAGTTAGACTCATCCGCTAGAGCACTTTCTATGTATAACAGCGGGAAATTTTCCTATCAATTTGATATTTCTACAAGCACCACCATTATAAGCAGTGAGGGCCTCTTGACTTAAAGCAAGCACTATCATAAACTCTACGAGCGCAAAGGATCAATATTAATACAAGGAGTTGTAAAAATTATGGAAACAATTAGCTTTGAAATCGTGGAACAAATCGCGGATATACGACTGAATCGGCCCGAAAAACGTAATGCCATTAACCTGGAGCTCATGCAGAGTTTAACTACAATGGCCAAGGAACTTAAGGCAAACAAACAACTACGTGCCATAGTGTTGTCCGGTAATGGTGAGTCTTTCTGTGCAGGAATGGATTTCGGGATCTTTACGGATATGCTAAGCGGGAAAATCAATGCGGACGACAACGCTGAAGACTTTGAAGATCTCAGCGAACAGGGTGCGAATCTAGGTCAGCAAATGGGTTGGTTATGGCAAGAGATACCGGTACCTGTGATCGCTGCTGTTCATGGGGCCGCAATAGGAGCCGGCCTGAACATCGCACTTGGTGCAGATATTCGAATTGTCACGCCAGATGCCAAGCTTGGCCTGTTAGAAATCACGTGGGGATTCTTGCCGGATACATCAGCAACGCAATCGCTGCAACGCTTGGCTAACCTGGACCGCATCAAAGAGTTAATATTTACTGGACGATTCTTCAGTGGCCGGGAGGCTTATGAATACGGACTTGCCACCGAGCTATCCGATGCACCGCGTAAACGAGCACTGGAAATGGCAACAACCATTGCCGGCCACAACCCTGACGCCATCCGTAGAGCAAAAGATATGCTTAATAAGCTGTCATTACTCTCTGTAAAAGAAGGATTAGCACTTGAAGCAGAACACTGTCGGTCACTGCTTGGTTCCCCTAACCAGCTCGAAGCAACTACTGCTCGATTTGAAAAGCGTGCTCCCAGGTTCTCCGATCCCCAATACCTATCCTGAAACCACACACCCAGAGAGGCGTATCCCGTTGAACTCGAACCCGAAGCGGCGCGCAAGTCGCTTACCCGCGCTATAGGGCACGGCCAGTACCTAGGTCTGCACCAATTTCATAGCTAGCGCCTCAGGCTCACAGACGATGGCACACAGGCCGCAACCAAAGCACTTATCCTCATCGATCGTGGCCTTGAGCTTCTTGGACGGGGGAGCATTTTTCATTTCTATAGCCTCGAAGAAGCACCGCTCCACACAGTCCTGGCAGCCGGTACAAAGATCCTGATCCACCTTGATGCGAAAACGGCTCTTCTGTAATATCTGTTCTGTAGTACCAACCCTCATACCAATAGCGAAGATGTCACAGCAATCCCGACAGCAGTTACATATTGCGGTCAGCCGACTGGATACGCTAGAGGCCCAGGTATGAATCAGGCCTGCTTCCTCCGCCTCACCAGCAATAGCGATGGCCTCTTCCGCAGAAAGGCGGCGGCCGGCGCCCCGGTTTATGGCATATTCTGCCCCGCGGTTAAATTGCAGACAAACGTCAACCGGGAGATCGCACTCCCTTATCGACCTGCGGCAGGTGCAGGGGATCGCCGTAACCGGGTCTGCCCCTCTGATCAGCTCCCTAATATCCTCCTCGGGCAGAAGCTCACCGAGGTCCGGGCTGCGCTCCATGGCCTTCCAAGCGGGAAGCACCTTGAGGAACTGTACATACGAGTCTCCGAGCCCGCCGGACAATGCCTGGATCCACTCACCATCCCGAAACTCCTTCCACAAGTCAAGAAGCTCGGTATCGATCCACTTCTCCGCACTGGCAAGATTGGCATCGTGTAACTGTGTCATATCGTGGGCAAAGCAGAATAATCCCTTACTTGTGCGGATGATCAGTCCCCGCTCCATAAACTCCTGTAGTTTTCGCTGCGCTTCTTCTTCGTTCATCCCCGTTTTTTTTGCCAGTTCAGCAGGCTCCGCCGGCAGTTCGAGCAGCAGTTTCCCCTCCTCGGGGGTCAACAGCTTCTGCAATACGCGACGGAAAAGCTCTGACTCGGGATATTTCAGCCTCGCCATCAATTCGCTGTAGACATCACTTGTCTGCATATTGATCTCCTTCATTTCTGTCGCCTTCTCTTCGTTTTCGCAGTCCTGGATTTCGCGTCCCAAGCCAGCTTATTGCCCAGTTCCCGCTTCATCCGAAACCAGGATGGCGTGCGATACCCTTTCATAGCCCTACCACGATCTCCACAAATGTATTTCCCCCTACCGGGGCTTGCGCCGTAGTCAAATCGAGACTGCTGATT
>JAAXQM010000126.1 GCA_012974295.1 Dehalococcoidales bacterium | reverse complement strand
AGATGTGTATAAGAGACAGGCTTCTTTACTAGGCTGTCACCCTTCCCTCGCGGGGTACCGCCGATATCTTGCCTCTCTCGGGTATATACCACGGTGACGGGTACCACCAGTCACCGGGCTCGGCGATCCCGTCCTCGATGAGGATATGCATCAGGTTATATGGTATGGCCATCAGACAGAGCGCTCCGGGGTGCCCCGATGTCTGGTGGCAATTATACAGCCCATCGATGGGGGTGCGGTAGCGCGCCATCTCGGGTATGGGGCTATTGGTCCACAGCTCGTCCTCGCAGTGACGGCGGCCGCACCAGGTTCCGCCGATAAGGCCGGTGTTGCGAAACTCAGCTTCACGAGGGGTTGACGACCAGTGGTGGATGACGTTGTCATCATCCAGGCCATCCATCGCCATACCGATGGCCTTGCGCACGTAGGCGTTTAGCTCATCCTTGATCTTGTCCAAGGCTTCCGGTCCATCCACGTGGTTCTGCGGCGGGGTGAGATTTAACATGAAGGACGCGGACACATATCCCTTGGGGTGCTGGTGCTGGCAATCGGTGGGATCGAAGGCCTGGGAGGGCGTCAGTAACCACATCAGCCTCTCAGGCGGCACCGTGGGATTGCCTTTATGACTGTCTGCATCCGCTACATTCTCAAAGTAGATCTCCCGCGAGTCTGAGGGATAGACGGTGCCGAAGGGGCTCTTGTTGGGACCCATGGCCACCTCTTCCTGCGCCTTGAACTTCTCGTTCCACCGGATGGGCTTGCGGGTGAAGAAAGTGGAGACGAAGAGGCTGCCCCCCTTGATGCTGATATCATCTATCTTCTGCAGGAAGGCCCGATCCAGATGCTGCGGCCCGACAAGCTTCTGGAAGGTCTGTTTGACTTCCATGCCAGCGATCACTGCTTTGTCAGCCCATATGGTCTTCTCCGCCACTGCGGCGTCTTCCCTGAGACGTACACCTACGGCTCGCCCGTTCTGGATGATTATCTCTTCCACCGGGCAGCACGTGCGGACTACGGCACCATGGTCGATAGCGCAACGCAGGATGGCATGGAAATAGCCGTGCAGGCCGCCGCGGGGGATGCTCAACTTGCCGCCCAGCAGCAGGAGTATGATGGCGAGGAAAGCGGGGACGGCCACCCCTTCCCAGTGAGCGGCAGCCCCCGATCCCCAGGCGGAAAGCGCCAGCATCGTCTTGAGGGACTCGGTCTCCATATGCTCATCCATGAAATCGAACATGGTCATGTCCCGCAGCTCCGGTGTCCACATGTCCGGCTGGTTCTGCTTGTAGACCTGCATGTAGGGGACGGTCTCATCCGTTACCTCCACTTCAGGTGGGTGTGGCGGGCACCAGAAGGTGGCGCGCAGCAGGTCCTTCATGAACGGGGGATCGGCAAGCAGGCCGCACATCTTGGCGAAGCCCATCATGTCCGTTTCAGTAGCAGGCACAAGCCCTTCGCTGGTGCACTGTCCGATCTTGCCCATCGAATTCTGCAGGTCTATCGGGCTCCACGACATGCGAAAGCCATATTTATGTAGCTCCAGCTGCTCGAAGCCCGGGGCCGGCGCGGCGTACATCAGCAGGGCATGGGGATAGATGCGCACCCCGGAGATGGGTTCCGCGGTCTCACATGATCCACCTGCCTCATACCTTTCTTCCAGCACGCAGACGCTCAGCCCACACTTAGACAAGTAAGCTGCCGTCGTCATACCATTGGGCCCACCGCCCACAATAACAACGTCGTATCTTTCGTCAGCGCTCATTATTTCGCCTCCTTCCGTCAGTGCTACGCTATTTTACCCCTGTGGGATTAATATAACAGGTCTATTCGGTAAAGAGAATACTGAATTGCCTTGATTAATCCCCTATATCCCACAGTCCTGGGGGGCTTTTTAAGCTGGGGGACACCCCCAGACCCCCGGCAGGAAGTATCCTGCACCTCTTTTTCAGCGGTCTCGTAATATGTGCACGATGCAACGGGTGAACACCGCTTAATGATTCTGGTGGTATCTTAGAACGATGGGTGCTACGTTAACGGCAGATTCTGTTGCGTGATGTATCCCCACTCCGTAGCCGCCTGAGTCAACGCCGACATAATACAGACCCTGTATCGGGGCAGTGGGCGATGGCTTATATTGGCCGCACTGGCCTACTATCTGGCCGAGACCTATGCACTCACCGCCCTGACCGGGGACTACGCTGTCCCGGGTTACCCGGCT
>JAAXQM010000105.1 GCA_012974295.1 Dehalococcoidales bacterium | reverse complement strand
CGGGCAAACAGAGCTTGGCCCATTGCAACTGCTTTCCCTTGTGAAGGGTATCGAGGCCAGCATGGGCAGGGTGTCCAGCTTCCCCAATGCGCCCCGTACCATCGATCTTGACATAATATTCTATGGTAGTATGATTATGCAGACTCCGGAGTTGACCATCCCCCATCCCCGTCTGGAGGAGCGAGCCTTTGTATTGATCCCACTTCTTGAGATCGCACCCGATCTCCGTCATCCGATAAGTGGAGAGAGTATAGAAGATTTGGCGGCAAGGGTACAGGGGTGGGAAAGGGTGAAGAAAATCGGAAAATTGGGAGTTGGAGACGTGTGAGATATCAGTGCGTCCCCGCCACGTCGCTCCCGCCACCCTGTTTCTCGAAGCAGGCAACCCCGACAATGCCGTCGCCGTAGTCATGTGGACATAGCCCCGCCTAGCTGAACCACAACAAGAGTGGCTGCTTGACAAAACCACAGACCCATGTTATCCTCTCTTAATTTATTTATGGAGAGGAGGTGCGAAGATGAAAAAGCCTGAATTGCTCCTACTAATAGCTATCTGGAGATTTATAGCTGCGTCTCTGTTAGCCATCGGTGTCATCGCCATAGCTGTGTTTGCTTTTCCCGAGGCTGTTAGAGATGAGAATGCTGGTTCGCTCTTTGGTTTGAGCATGGCAATAATAGTGCTGCTTACGCTTATTAGCCTGTCAGTGGCAGCTGGTATCGGACTGATTAAGGGGAAATCTTGGGGGTGGATCCTGGCCATAGTTAACGCTGTTCTGGATTTGTTTAGCATCCCCTTCGGTACTGTAATTGGTGTGCTGTCACTCATCTACTTGTTAAGAAAAGAGGTAAGAGAGTATTTCGCAACTGCTGAGAAATAACTGTAGTGCAACACTTCCCGCCAAGTGAACTAAAGGGGCTAGCCGATAATGGGTAGCTCCTTACCTTAATAGCACAACCTCACGATGAAATTTGTGACAACTTCATGAACCGTCACCTACGGATTGACAAGGCTCCGAGTTTATGTTAACCTTCCGTAATTTATAGTAGCCTTAATAAATCCCGACAATTGTGGAAGGAGATTTGGAATGAGCGAAGAAAAGACAAGCAGCACGGGCCTTGATTCTAACATCGGGGGACTATTATCGTATGTGCTTGGCTGGATAACCGGATTGATATTCTTTCTTATAGAGGAGAAGGACGAGTTTGTCCGCTTTCACGCCATGCAGTCCCTAATTGTTTTCGGTGCTATAACCGTGGTAAGTATTGTCCTTGGCATACTATTCATGATCCCCTTTCTTGGTCCGATATTGGGGGCATTCTTTTGGATAGCCACTGTCGTGCTGTGGATTATACTCATGGTGAAAGCATATCAGGGGGAGCGCTATAAACTGCCTATTGCTGGGAACCTAGCTGAGAAATACTCGGTGAAGCGATAGTTCCAGCCACTTGACTTCGATTCCCGCTAAGAAAATTAGGGGTATTGAAATCCACAAATATCGCTACACCATTTCTAGGCCCTACCATCTACTTAAGTATTATCGAGAATGAATACGGTTGACAATTAAATAAACATAGACTACTATTCACCAACACGTGGTAAAGGCGTACATTTAAAAGGGAGGAGCTATCATGAGCGTGGTACGAATTATACTACTCATCTTCGGGATAATATTTATTCTAGGGTCCATACCTCTTCTATTCGGAGGTGGGACCTTGCTCTGGGTGGATCTTACCCAGAAGGATGATGGCGGATTTATCAGTACTGAAACTGACCAGCTTGAAAGCGATTCATACGCAATTGTGACCGAGTCCGCCGATATAGATTTGGACGAGGAATGGCATTGGGGTTGGGGATGGAATGCGGATTGGGATTTGGGCGACCTCGTTACCTTCAAGGTGGAAGGCTCAAACAATGACGATTCCAGAGGAATCTTTATAGGAGTGGCTCAGGAATCAGATCTAATGGATTACCTTAGCGATGTCGAGTATGACGAGATCAGCCACTTTCGCATCCACTCCCATGGCTTCGATGTGGATTATAGGAATCATCCGGGTAATTCCTCGCCTATGGCTCCTGCCTCTGAGACGTTTTGGATGGAGTCAACATCTGGCACTGGAACCCAGGTTCTAGAATGGGAACTGGAGACAGGCACCTATTCGCTCGTAATAATGAACGAGGACGGGTCAAGTGATGTCGATGTAGATGTCTCCGTTGGTGTTAAGGCCCCCTGGATATTCGGGGTAGGTATTGGATTTGTCGTAGGGGGAATAGTAGCGCTGATAATGGGAATCCTTATGGTTGTCTTTGCAATACGTGGACGGCAAAGATCGCAACTAGCATAAAGAGTGCACATCAAGTAAACAAAAGTGCGCTGATAAATGAACGTAGAACCTAGCTCTTAGGAAAGTATCCCAGCCATATAAAACATAGGGGTTACCCGATAATGGGCGGCCCCTTTGTTATAGCCTACAACATTGATAGCCTATCTCCTTGATGCCGCCAGCCTCGCCTTGCCAGCACAATATCTCTTTCTAAAGCTATGTTATAATTGGCAAAGATAGGGAAGGAGAAAATTGTGTTCGTAATAGAAGTGCGGGAACATTTCGATGCAGCGCATGCGTTGAGGGGCTACAAGGGGAAATGCGAGAACCTTCACGGGCACCGTTTTGAGGTGGTGGTAACGCTAAAGGCTACGGAGCTGGACGAGATCGGGCTGGCCTTCGATTTTACGGTGCTCAAGCGGCATCTCAGGGAGATACTGGCAAGCTTTGACCATACCTGTCTGAACGATGTACCTCCATTTGACGGTATCAATCCATCTTCAGAGAACATTGCTGCTACAATATATGAGGAGTTCCGGAAAAGGGAACTCCTCATTTTTAGTGTCCAGGTCTGCGAATCTGCGGACTCTTGCGTTACCTACATGCCCAACAACCTGGGTTAAGCTTTGGATTCTGATTCCTCAGTAATATCTGGCGGGATCTCGATCTTTGTCACCGCCATGGTCCAACCAATCCAGAATCCAAGGGACAGCACCACGAAAAAGCCAATCATTACGGGAACCGCAATGGCCCAGACGACCAGGTCATATTGCAGGGCAATCCCTGCGATAAAGCCAATCCCCGCCAAAATGGCTCCCAAACAAATCATCACGCCGACTATACGAGATTTCTGCATGCTACCTCCTATTTTTCGGTGCGGATATCAGGCGGGAGTAGATTGGGGATAGTATCTTCTATGGGGTAGGTTACCGAGCAGCTTTCACAACGCAAGGCGCCGGTGATGATCTCTTGCTCATCCTCCTCATCGACGGTAAGGGTTAGGTCTCCCTTGCACAACGGGCAGGCGAGGATTTCCATAAGATCGCGTTTCATTATCCCTCCTTATCCTCGAATAGAATTCTACCTTACTACCTTCTCATCGTCAATATAGAGAATACTGAAATAGTCTCGATCAACCCCCTATATCCCCCAGTCTTGGGGGACTTTTAAA
>JAAXQM010000006.1 GCA_012974295.1 Dehalococcoidales bacterium | reverse complement strand
GTTTGTAAAGGGCGAGTACTTGCTTCCCAAAACGGAACACGGTGTAAGCACCGCAACACTTGACAAACCCCTAATCAATTTTGTAATATCTAACGGTAACCTTTTGCCTTTATAATAAACTATTGCACCCATCACTTATGCGAATGGAGGCAATGAGAAATTTAGCGAAGCACGGGAATGGCGATTACTGTTTATAGGGAAAAAGAAATACGGGTACTAAATTGGAAGGGTTTACAAGGAACACTAAGAAATGATGGGATATGAACGGCACGAAGTAGAAAGGAAAGTACTCGCCATACTCAAGATATTAGGCGAGTCCACAGAGCCCATGGGGGCTCGGGTGATTGCCCAGCGATTGCAGGATTACGGCGTCGACCTTAAAGAGCGGGCGGTAAGGTACCATCTTAAAATCATGGATGAAAGGGGTCTTACCCAACTGATCGGACGAGACGGCAGGTTAATCACCGAATCGGGGGTAGAAGAGCTAAAGAGCGCCCTGGTCAGTGATAAGGTTGGCTTTGTCATCGGCAAGATCGAGCTACTTGCTTACCAGACCACTTTCGACTGGAAGAAGCGCCAGGGTCAGGTCCCCGTCAATGTTTCCCTTTTCCAAGCAGATAAATTCAAGAAAGCCCGTGAGGTCATGAGTAAAGCCTTCGAAGCGGGACTATGTGTAAGCGACTTAGTGGCAGTAGCCGGTGAAGGGGAAAGGCTTGCCGGGGTAACTGTGCCGGAAGGCAAGATCGGCTTTGCCACTGTTTGTAGCATCATCACAAACGGAGCGTTGCTCAAAGCAGGCATCCCCATGGATTCGAAATTTGGCGGTTTACTTCAGATAAGAAATCACAAACGTTTGCGATTCGTCGAACTGATTAATTATGCGGGTTCGACGCTTGACCCGTCGGAGATTTTTATCACCAGCAGGATGACCAGTGTCCGACAAGTGGTTAGGGATGGTGAAGGGAAGGTGCTGGCCAACTTTCGGGAAATACCGGCTGTATGCCGGCCCGTAGCCGAAGAGGTTTTCTCCGGTCTAAGGGAAGCTGGGATTGGCGGACTATTGGTAATGGGGGATACGAGTCAGTCGGTGGGAGAAGTAACGGTAGAACTGAATAAGATCGGCATGATAATCATGGGTGGCCTCAATCCAGTAGCTGCTGCTGTAGAGGCTGGAATCGAGGCTGAAAATCATGCTATGAGCACTGTAATAGATTACCAGGAACTAAAAAAATTTAAGGAGCTGTAAATGGAGAAGATAAAGATTATACCCTGTCTGGACGTGAAGGATGGTAGAGTAGTCAAAGGAATAAACTTCGTCGACCTAAGGGATGCACGTGATCCCGTAGAGGCTGCGGAGGCATATTGCCGGGAGGGAGCGGATGAGCTTGTTTTCCTCGACATTTTTGCCACTGTGGAGAATAGAAAGACGAGGTTGGAGTGGGTCAAGAAGGTATGCGATGTGGTAACTGTTCCCTTTGCTGTAGGTGGCGGGATTGCAAGTATCGCCGATATGGATGAACTGTTCAGCATCGGTGTCAACAAAGCCTCGATCAATACTGCTGCCGTCAAGACTCCTGAGCTTATAGAGGAGGCTGCCAAGAAATTTGGAAAAGGGAAGCTAGTTGTTGCCATCGATGGGAAGAAGAATCCTCTTGGTAGCGACCTTCCTCGCCTGGAGGTGGTGATTAAGAGTGGTAGGGAAGGAACAGGGCTCGACATTGTGGAATGGGCGAAGAGGGTGGAAGAACTAGGTGCAGGAGAGATTTTGCTCACCAGTAAAGATGCTGACGGGACCAAGGAGGGCTATGACCTGGAGATGACCAAAGCCGTTGCTGAAGCGGTGAATATTCCTGTTACTGCATCGGGCGGCGCGGGTACACTGGAGCACCTGTACGAGGCAGTAACCATAGGTAAGGCAGCAGCAGTATTGGCTGCTTCGGTCTTCCACTTTGGAGAGCTATCGATACCGCAAGCGAAGCAGTACCTTAAAGAAAAAGGGATTCCAGTTGAAATCTAGGTAAGGCTATGGGGACGCCAAAGCCACGACTGGCTAAAAAATGTAATACCGCTGATTCCTGGTACCTTCAAATAGAGCGGATATATGTTCGGCGGAGCATCACCTAGAGCCGTGATTACGATTATCGGGGCCGGAGTAGTAGGGCTGGCCATAGCTGCTCAGTTAGCAGGTAAGGGCAAGGAAACCTATCTTCTGGAGAGGAACGAAACCTTTGGTAGGGAAACGAGTAGCAGGAATAGCGAGACCATCCACGCAGGAATTTATTACCCTGAAGGCTCGTTGAAGGCAGAGACATGTGTTGCCGGAAATACACTGATTTACGACCTTTGTCAGAGATATAGCATAGGCCATAGAAAAACAGGGAAACTTATTGTAGCAAAAGTTGATGAGGATATTGAGAAATTAGAGGCATTGCTGGGCCAGGGAAGAAGGAATGGAGCTAAGGACCTGACAATGCTTTCCAGGAAAGAGACTAAGGAGCTGGAGCCGAATGTCGAAGCTGTTGCAGCAATTTTCTCACCTTCCAGCGGGACTGTAGACTCTCACGCTTTGATGAGATGCTTTCTGAGCAAAGCACAGGAGGAAGGGGCCAGAATTGCCTACAAGTCAAATGTTATTGGTATAAATAGGCTATCTGACGGATACGAGGTGACTGTAGATGATGGGTCTGGATCTTTCTCCTTCAAAACCGAAGTGTTAATAAATTCTGCTGGTTTGAACTCCGATAAGGTAGCTGAACTCGCGGGAATAGATATAGATAGAGCAGGGTATAGATTGTTCTACTGCAAAGGGGAATACTTCAGCGTGGGCAACCGTAAAAATAAGCTAATTAAAAGGCTCGTATATCCTGTCCCTCAGCCCGGTACAGGGGGAATGGGAATCCACGCCACCCTGGATGTTGAGGGGAGAATGCGGTTGGGGCCCAATGCGCGATATATAGACGAAATCGACTACAAGGTCGATGAGGCGCAAAAAGAATTCTTTTATCGCTCAGTAAAAGACTTTCTCCCGTTTATCGAAGACGATGACCTGGAGCCGGAAATGGCTGGCATCAGGCCGAAGCTTCAAGGTCCTGAAGATGGTTTTCGGGATTTTGTGATCAGACATGAGCAGGAAAAGGGCCTGCCAGGATTTATTAACTTGATTGGTATCGAGTCGCCAGGTTTAACCAGCGCCCCGGCAATAGCAAGATATGTTGATACTATGGTGAGCGAAATACTGTAAATAGAAGAAATTGATGTTAAGGAGGTCTGGACATATTTGCACAACTGAATAAATAGGTACTAAGTAAACAGCGACGGAAAAAATATTAAGTAAAGGAGAACTGGAGAATGAATCTTAGCCGACCAAACGCGAGCGATGCCACCAGAACTAGCAATCGTTCCAAAGATGTGGTGCCGATGAGCGGGCTCTGCGTCCGCTGTCTTGACGGTTGCACCGGTAACTGCGAGGTGTTCAAGGCAACCTTCCGTGGTAGGGAATTAATCTATCCCGGACCCTTTGGTGAAATCACGGCTGGGGGAGACAAGGACTATCCGATTGACTACTCGCATCTCAATATCCAGGGATATGCCCTGGGGGCTGAAGGACTACCCGCTGGGGTTATCGGCGGCCCCGATACTGCTACTTTCCCTGTAGTGAGTACGGAGACCGAATACGGATGGGATAAAAAGGTTAAGATGAAGACCCCCATCTTTACCGGCGCCTTGGGTTCCACCGAGATAGCCCGTAAGAACTGGGAACATTTCGCAATTGGCGCTGCCATAAGCGGAGTAACACTGGTCTGTGGCGAGAACGTATGCGGTATCGACCCCAAGCTTGAGCTCGATTCAAATGGCAAAATCGCTTCAGCGCCGGATATGGATCGTCGAATCGATGTCTACCGACGCTACCATCAGGGTTACGGCGAGATCCTGGTCCAGATGAACGTAGAAGATACGAGATTGGGTGTTGCTGAATACGTTAACAAGAAGCATGGACTGGAAACTATCGAACTAAAATGGGGACAGGGTGCGAAATGTATAGGAGGGGAGATCAAGGTCAATACTCTTGAACGTGCTCTAGAGCTTCAGAAACGCGGATACATCGTTACACCTGATCCTTCAAGCCCACTTATTCAGAAGTCATTTAAGGAAGGTGCTTTCAAAGAATTTGAACGTCACAGCCGACTTGGGTTTATCGATGAAAAAGGTTTCTATGATGAAGTTGAGCGTTTACGAAATCTGGGATTCAAACGCATAACATTGAAAACAGGGGCCTATGGTCTGCGTGAGCTGGCTATGGCCATCAAGTGGGGCTCTAAAGCGAAGATCGACCTGCTTACTATCGATGGTGCTCCTGGTGGAACCGGTATGAGCCCCTGGCGAATGATGGAAGAGTGGGGCATGCCAAGTCTCTACCTGCAGGCCGCTGCTTACGAGTTTTGTAAAAAGCTGGCTGATAAAGGTGAGCGGACCCCTGATATGGCATTTGCCGGTGCCTTCAGCAGCGAAGACGGTGTATTCAAGGCACTAGCTCTTGGCGCACCGTTCTGCAAGGCGGTTTGCATGGGACGGGCTTTGATGATCCCGGGCATGGTTGGAAAGAACATCCAGGAGTGGATTAAGGATGGCAAGTTGCCGAACACAGTTGGCCAATTTGGCTCAACACCAGAGGAGATCTTCGTGTGCTACGAGGAGGTCAAGGATATCGTGGGTGCTGATGAGATGAAGAACATTCCTTTAGGTGCGGTGGGAATCTACAGCTACAGCCAGAAGATAAGGATAGGGTTGCAGCAGTTGATGGCAGGTGCAAGGTGCTTCAGCGTACCAGCAATTACACGGCGGGAGCTTATGTCCCTGACCGAGGAATGTGCCAAGGTTACTGGAATACCCTATCTCATGGATGCCTACAGGGAAGAGGCAATGGCTATTCTCGAAGGCTAACCTGGGTTTGTATCGATTATTAAGCAGGCCCCGATATCTCGGGGCCTGCTTATAAAAGGAAATACCCACTAATACGAGCAATTACGGGTATTCAGAGAAAGGTTACGGAGGTTCAGCATATGTTGATAGACTGGTCTGACGAGTATTTGATCGGCATTGACAAGATCGATGAACAACACAAGGAGTTCTTTACAAAGGTGCACCGGGTCTACGAAGCTTGCTTGGAATCCGAGGGGGAGAATGTAGTCCAAGAGACACTGGACTTCCTAAAGAACTACGCCATTGAGCATTTTCGAGCTGAAGAGGCGTTCATGCGGGAGTACGAATACCCTGATGTCGAGGAGCACTCGAAGCTCCATGCTGAATTCTTGGATGAATACAGCAAGTTATCGGATGAGTTCAGTGATCTGGGCACCGGCCAGGTTCTAGCCGACAATATAATAGATATGGTCCAAAACTGGCTCATTGAACATATAGCCGATGCCGACAGGTATTATGCGACGCATGTGAAGTCTCGTTCCTAGTGTGTCTAAGCTTTTTATGGCTTGGTTTTTGAGGAAGGGCTCCGTTAACAATCACAAATGATGGTCTAAATTGCGGTGACCTGCCACTTAAAATCAGTCCGACATAATGTTAGACTTGTATTGATCTGAGGTGCTACTCAGGTCGTAAAAGGTGCTGGAGAGGTTGGAAGGCTAGTAAAGAACGCAGCTATACGGATTATGAGGGGCAACCCGATAATGGGTGGCCCCTCTGTTATAGCCCACAGCATAGACGCGCTAGCTCCTCTATAGCGGCAGCGTTGCCGCAGCAGCCAAGCCCCGGGGCGAAGCCCCATCGGGCAACGCGAGGCTACGCTGCCTGACGACCTCACCCATTGACAACAGCTCCAAACTCATCTACGATGTCCCCACTATATAAAGAAAGTAGCATTTTCTTATATTTTCCGACCATTTTGGAAGGATGGATTTACGATGGCAAATGCATCGTATCAGCTTTACAGGAATACTCTATTGGCAGAGCAGAAGAATTTATTTCGTACAAAACAAGTACTATGAATCTTGATAATTGGGAAGCAAGTACTCTACCACTGAGTTACACCCGCTGATTTTATAGCTATTGGCAGCTGCGTTTCTATCTTCTTCACACCTGTTTAGGTGCCCCCAGGGATGTGCCACAGCTCTCGCAGAATTTGGCGCCGCTTTTATTCTTCTTACCACACCTTGTGCAGCGAGAAGATGCTGTAGCAGTTTGAGGAGGGTGAAGAGTCTCACCGCACGAAGTACAAAAGCTGGAATTGGCCGAGTTTGGGGTTTTACATTTAGGACATGGCATCGTTTTCGAACTTTTATTACCAATGCCCAATACGGCCAGGAATACCCCGAAGGTAATAACAATAAAGTATGCAAGAAGTATCCCAAAACTTACGTAGATTATTATATCTACCCAGTCATAGCCTCCGCTCCCCTCAATTAATAGCAACTGACTGACCAATTGGAGAACGATTACCCACGTGATAGCTATGGCCACTATATTTGCCAACCCCCTGGACAAATTATTTATGTTTGCCCCCATCTTAGCGCTTTCAGCATGATCATCAACGTTGTAGCCACTGTGCATGTAATAGCGTAATACCGTATCCAGATAATTCCTTAGCGGTATAACCAGCAACAGCATTATGGCAAGAGTACTGGATTTAATGAGATTGCCAATCAAAAAGCTGCCAATGATATCTTCATATGCATTTGGAAACCTGAAGGCCAGGCCGTTTATTATAGCAAGCGCAACCAGTACAACAACTATTACTACAAGCCTGTTACGTGTAGCGGTCAAGTCATCTTCGATATAATCTCTTTGCATCTTAACCTCCTTTAACTACTGTGATTGGACAACTGATATCCAAACGGGTAATCGTCAAACAGTATTCACTCCCGCGTTGGACACGGCTAATAAAAGGCGCAACCTTAGTACTATATCCTACCATCAGAAAAACACTACCTATAGGCTATTACTATACCATAGATTAGTATATCAATACATTAGTATTGTCTCTGGAGACTGCTGAAATAGTTTCAATCAACCCCCTAATCCCCCAATCTTGGGGGACTTTTAAAGTTGGGGGACACCCCCAAACCCCCAGCAGGAAGCATCCTGTACCTCTTTTTCAGCGGTCTCTTCAAATTCGCATGGAACTCGAACAGCTGATTGCGAGCGTCTTTTATTGCTACGTTGACTGTGGCGGTACCGGAAGTAAGGTGATAGATCTCCAACTCTATCAGTTCTGCTTTTTCCATTACTCCCGTAGCTTCCTTTGGGGAGGAGAACTCTACAATGGGCCTCGGCAGATATGTATGAGCCTCTATACTGATTCTGCCTGAAATGAACGTAATAATACATGGCGCAATAGAGCATAGACCAAAACGGTGCAGCGCTCGTATAGGCACGGTATAAGGTAGCGTTAACGCCAGTCAAATGACTATTACATCCTGTGGGAGGCATGACGGGGATGGAAGGCTAGGTTATCTACCATTACCCAAGCCTTCAACCTGTTAGATGTGAGATAAGTCACATACAGTATTCTATAGCTGGTCTAAACTTGGCTACATGACCATATACTGGAACTGCTACCATATTAATCCAAAAGAGGTAAAACGTAATTTCTTCGTGCCTAATCCCATCATCTCGATAAAGTTATTCTTTCTCTATATTGCACGGATTTTTCAAAATAATCCTAGCTAGGCAGAATAGGTTTTCTCAGTAGAGGTTATAGTGTTGCCAAATATCGTATAAGTAGTGTACTATATCGTCACTTATGTTTTTTATGGAGGAAGATGAGTAGAAGAATGTATACTGTCAAACATAAATTATCAATCTCATATCCATTATAGTATGAAACTGCTGAAACAGTCTCAATCAACCCCCTATATCCCCCAATCTTGGGGGACTTCTGAAGCTGGGGGGGCACCCCCAGACCCCCGGCAGGAAGTGTCCTGCACCTCTTTTTCAGCGGTCTCAGTATATATACATCGGGAGGAAATAAAATGAAGACGTATGATGTTATCGTAGTTGGGTCCGGCTCTGGAATGTTCATTATAGATGAAGCAATTGACCGTGGTCTAAAAGTTGCACTTGTGGACAAGGGGCCTTTCGGGGGAACCTGTCTCAATACAGGCTGTATCCCTTCCAAGATGTTGATATATCCGGCAGATAGAATTACAGAAATACAGGAGGCCAGTAAGCTGGGTATTGAGGCAGAGATCAAGAGTGTAGATTTTACCTCCATAATGCAACGTATGAAAAAGGGCATAAAAGAAAGCCAAAATCAAATGAGGCATGCTCTCTCTCACGCAGAAAACCTGGACTTCTACGAAAGTGAAGGGCATTTTGTGGCCGATTATACTATCGAGATCGATGGAGAGGCAATTAAAGGGGACAAGATTTTTCTAGCCTCTGGTTCGCGACCTTTTATTCCCCCCATAAAGGGCTTGGATAGCGTTGAGTATTTAACAAATGAAACGCTGCTGCAACTTAAAGAACTACCCGAAAGCCTTATTATCATAGGCGGGGGGTATATCGGAGTTGAATTCGGGCACTTCTTTGCTGCCATGGGAACCAAAGTCACCATTCTCGAGATGATGGAAAGTCTTATCCCGAATGAGGAACCGGAAATACGTGAGTTACTAAAAGAACAGCTTGGCCGGCGTATGGATATCTATACCAATACCCAGGCTGAGGAGGTAACGCAAGAGGGAGGTAGGATTAAAGTCGCGGTTAAAGACGGTAAGACCGGCAAAAGAAAGGAGTTCACAGCACAAAGAATTCTGATCGCTGTGGGCCGAAGGTCAAACGCCGATTTGCTGGAGGTAGAAAATACCGGTGTAGAAATTGACAAGCACGGATTCGTCAAGGTCAATGAGTATCTTGAGACAAGTAAAAAGAACATTTTTGCCTTTGGCGATGCCAATGGGCAATATATGTTCACCCATGTAGCCAATCGTGAAGCTCTTATAGTGGCGCAAAACGTGTTTTATGATGCAGGTTTGAAAATGGACTATATTGCCATACCTCATGCAGTTTATTCTCATCCTCAAGTCGCATCGGTAGGGCTAACCGAGGCGCAGGCCAGAAAAGATAATGACATATCCGTAGGAAAGGTAAATTATATGGATACTGCTAAAGGCGAAGCCATGATGGAAAAAGAAGGTTTTGCCAAAGCTATAGTAGAAAAAAATAGTAGCAGAATATTGGGTTTTCACATTATAGGGCCCTATGCTCCAGTACTAATTCAGGAAGTGGTGAATGCTATGACATCCAAAGGTAATGTGGACGAAATAAATAATGGCATTCATATACACCCTGCCCTTTCCGAACTGATTCAGATAACAGTTAACAGCCTTGAGGAATCCTAGGTTCTAAATAATTTGGTTAGAATAAGAAAGGAGGCGAAAAATGGCCAAAGCGATATGGAAGGGGGTAGTCGTTGCTGAAAGCGACAAAATTGAAATGGTCGAAGGCAATGTCTACTTCCCGCCGGAGTCGGTAAAATGGGAGTATTTTAAGGAAGGGGACAGGCAATATACGTGCCCATGGAAAGGCAAGGCAGCCTACTATGATATTATGGTTGCCGGAGAGGTTAGTAGGAACGCAGCGTGGAACTATCCTGAACCAAAGGAAGCCGCCCAATATTTTAAAGCATATATGGCCTTTGGTGATGGAGTGGAAGTGGAAAAATAAACGGCAAATAATCTCAAATAAAGTCAAACTGTAAAAGATAGAAAAACGCATAAGCGAAACATATAATTCGTTAACATAATCCTCCACATCCAATCGAAGGTTGGCTGCTGTCCATATAAGCCACAACGCTAATAGAAAGACGGCCTCAATGAGTACTCTGAGTACTCCAATAGTATTCCTGGTACCTTATTAGGGGTTGGATCGAATAGCATATGGTAATGCTGGAGGAGGCGGGAGGAAATGGAGCGCTTTCTCAATGACATATTTGTAAAGATATTGCGGTGACAGTTGGTAGGAGACGATAGGTATAATTGTGGTAAACACTGAGAACAATGAAAAGCGGGCTATATGCGGAATCTGCGCCGCCGGGTGCTGGATCGTTGTCACTTATGACGATGATGGGAAAATCCAGAGTGTACGCGCAGATGAGACTTCAAGTCTTGGAGCAATATGCAAAGTGGGCGAGAATTCGCCTGACATTGTATATTCCAAGGACCGCCTCCTGTACCCGATGAAACGTAAAGGTCCCAAGGGCACATATGAGTTTGAGCGAATTACCTGGGATGAAGCGTATGAAACGATAGTAGGAAAACTCCATCAAATAAAGCAGGAATCGGGCCCCGAAGCAACCGCTATTTATACTGGCAGTGGAAGTTTTGAGTCAGCTTTTTGCGACCTCTATCAGCCCGAGGGCGTAGCGGTTTCTTCCGCAGCGAGCGTTTTATTTCCTTTTGGATCGCCTAATACCCTCGGGGTAGGTGCTCTTTGTTACGTATCATTTGCGATGATAGCGCCCCATGTTACGATGGGCGGTATGTTCATTAACATGTTCTCGGATATAGAAAACGCCAAACTTATCGTGATTTGGGGAAAAAATCCGGCAGCGCACTGTCCTCCCCACGATTTCTATAGGATTGAGGATGCGCACAGGCGAGGAGCCCAGATAGTAGTGATTGACCCGCGAAAAACGGTGATGGCCAAATACTCAAATGCGGAGTGGGTTCCAATTCGTCCCGGCACGGACGGAGCGCTGGCTCTGGGGTTGTGTAATGTCATTATTGAGGAAGAACTCTACGACGATGGATTTGTCCAGAGATGGACCGTGGGTTTCGATGATTTTAAACGCTATGTTCAGCACTTTCGGCCTGAGATTGTAGAAGGCATCACCGGCGTTCCCGCTGAAACGGTCAGGTCTCTTGCAAGGAGAATCGCAACTACGAGTGGTGTTGCTCCCGTTATGTACAGCGGCCTGGAGTATAGTGACGGAGCGGTTCAAGCAATTCGAGCGACAATGATACTGTGGGCTCTGGCGGGCCAGCTTGATGTGCCCGGCGGATTCTGTTTCAGTATGTCCCAAAACAAGTTTCCAATCAACCGTGAAGGGCTCATACCCAACCCGAATATAAGAAAGGCAGCCGGGTATAATAATTTCCCCATATATACAAAGTATAGAGGAGAGTTCCATGCCAATATTCTCCCTGAGGCTGTGCTGAAAAAGAAGCCCTATCCCATCCGCCTCCTCATTAGCCTGGGCGCATCTATTATTACATCCTGGCCGCAATCAGATATCTGGCGAAAGACACTTGAAGCCCTGGATTTCTTCGTCTGTATAGACCGTCAGCTAACCGCGGATGCAGCCTATGCCGATATCGTGCTCCCGGCAACAACCTACTATGAAATACAGTCATACATGGTATATGGCTCTATTTTTAGAATACGGGAAAAGGTAATAGAACCGATCGGTGAGGCCAGGAGCGATTTCTTCATACTATCGGAGCTTGCTCGTCTCCTTGGCTATGGTCATCTTTATCCACAAACAGAAGAAGAGATCCTCTCCCGAGTGCTCAAAGCTTCCGGCTTTACTCCCGATGATGTCCGTACTGCTGGCGGGACTGTGCAGATTCCTACAGTCATGATGCAGTATAAGAAGTGGGAGAAGGGATTATTGCGAGTGGACGGGCAATACGGGTTTGAAACACCATCAGGAAAGTTGGAGATCGCATCCTCTATCCTGGAGGAGCACGGTTACGATTCACTACCGATTTATACTGAACCCGGAGAAAGCCCGCTTTCTCAGCCGCGGCTTGCAAAACAATTCCCGCTCGTTTTCAATTCGGGGGCCCGTTCAAATGTTGACTTGCACGCATTACATCACACTATTCCGGCATTAGCTGAGAAAAAACCTGTGCCCACGGTAATGATAAATACGTTGGATGCCACAAAGCGCGGCATAGAAAATGGGGATTTTATTTACATAAAAACAATGCGTGGCCAGGTCGGAATGTATGCCTACGTCACCGACGATATTGTATCGGGTGCTGTAGAGGCCAGCGGAATGGGTGGTGGGGCTAAAGGTCCAAAAGCGTGGCGGGATGCATGTATAAATGACCTCACCGATATTAAACGCTTCGACCCGATTTCCGGCTTTCCGGTTTATAAAGCATTGCTCTGTGAGGTAGTTAAATCATCAGACGGTAATAAAGGTATTATCAAGGGATCCGGAGAATATTCGCTTGATGATACTGTCGTGGAGCAACAAACAAATCACGTCGTATACCTCGATCACAATGCCACCACCCCTATTCATCGGGAAGTCAAAGAAGCCATAATCGAGTTTATGGGGTGTTATGGAAATCCTTCAAGCATATATTCTATAGGGAAAGAGGCTCGCGACGTGGTTGAGGCAGCCCGCAGGAGTGTTGCCGCATTGATAAAC
>JAAXQM010000264.1 GCA_012974295.1 Dehalococcoidales bacterium | reverse complement strand
CCTTTAAGGGTGGGCCGTTGGGAAATGGACAATTTGTCATTGCGAGCCGAAGGCGCGGCAAACCCCACATCTCATTATAAATGACTCCTGAGATTGCCACGTCGTTACGCTCCTCGTAATGACAGACAAAAAACCACCTCATACTGTTGTTGCTTGGTAATCCCCATATCTCATGACAGAACACCACTGAGGTCCAATACCCGACGCCGTTGCCTCGATCCGCCGGATAGGCTGACCGACGTCGGCCAGCTTACCCATTATTATGCTGAACCCGTTTCAGCATCCCAACCATGAGATTCCGAAACAAGTTCGGAATGATAGGTAGGGGGCACACCACACCGTCATTGCGAGCCATGCCCTTGGTAGAAGCTCTGAGTTTAGCTCAGGTGCAGTGGGACAATCTCAGTTTTGCAATTCCAAGAGGTTCAGGATGCTTCCTGCCGGGGGTCTGCGGGTGCTCCCCAGCTTTATAAAAATCCCCCAAGATTGGGGGACATAGGGGTTTCATAGAGACTATTTCAGTGGTCTCCAGGTGAGCATCATCGCCAATAATTTGGTAGCTATATGGTATAATAATTAGCCATCCTGTTTGGGAATGTCTGATGGAGTTTCGTAAAGAGGTAAGAAGCACGGAGATCCTGAGCCCTCTTATTCAGTTTGAGAGCGAGGTTCAGTCTATTGAGTATCGTGAGGATCCATTGACAGGTTCCCAGTGCAGAATAAATGTGGCCAGGGCGGTAAGGGTGAGGCAGGTGCAGCAGGCTGGGGTAGAGGTGAGGGAGGTTATCGAGCGGACAGCGTCAGGTTGCTCCTTTTGCCCGCAGAATATTTCACAGAGAACGCCAAAATTCCCGCCAATACTGCTCCCGGAAGGTAGGATAGAAAGGGGGGAGTGCTTACTCTTTCCCAATCTATACCCATTTGCCGAATACCATGCTGTGGCTACCTTGACGGGGAGGCATTTCCTCGAGCTGGACGAATTTACCACGCAGATGCTTGTGGATAACCTTATGGCGTCAAAGGATTTCATTGCTTTAGTGCAGCAAAAGGATGAAAAAGCGGTTTATCCAATGTGGATATGGAATCATCTGCCTTCCAGCGGGGCGAGCATAATCCATCCCCATGTTCAAATAACAGTGGATCGCACCCCGACGCCGGAACTGGGGAAACTCATTGGGAAAAGCGAGGAATATTGGCGGCAGCGCCGTATGAATTATTGGCAGGAATTAATCGAGGTGGAGAGGGGGATTGGCGAGCGATATGTTGGAGAGAACGATTCAGTAGCGGTCATCGCCAGCTTTGCTCCAAGAGGGAACAACGAAGTTCAGGTAATATTTAAGGGGCCGGTCAATCTTATTGATTTGGACGAAAGGCAGATAAGGGATTTTTCTTCAGTTATTGTGAAAATATTGTATTGCTATAAGGGGATGGGGGTAAATTCATTCAACCTGATAACCTATTCAGCACCGCTTATGGAGCGCCCCGATTATTTCTGGATGAGTGCTCGGATAATCTCAAGGCCGGTTTTTCAGCCCTTCTATACCAGCGATGCCGGTTTCATGGAGCGGTTCTACGACGTTTGGGTCATCGAGACCCTTCCGGAGGAGGTTGCCCGCGAGATGAGGACGACTTTTTAAACCTCGTCTATTGAAAAAGAGGTGCAGGATACTTTCTGCCCGGGGGTCTGGGGGTGTCCCCCAGCTAACCTTCTCCTCCCTCTCCTTGAGCCCTCCTTCTGTCATTCCCGCGCAGGCGGGAATCCAGTGAATAAACCATTGTCATTGTGGTGAGCCGAAGCCCTGAGTTTAGCTCAGGGGCAGCGCGGGCAATCTAAGGGAGTCCAGAGGGAATACCCTCTGGTGGGGGTCTGGGGGTATCCCCCAGCTTTAAAAAAAGTCCCCCAAGCTTGGGGGATTAGGGGGTTGATTAAAAGACTATTTCAACTTTCTTTATAGGACTGCGGAGTAGAAAGAATCGTCCCGGAGCGGGTTGATCACAAGGCCGGCTGGCGTCTTGGGGTAGAAATAGGTTGATTTCTGGGGCATCCTCACTGCTTCATCGGCTACCGACAGCATAGTGGAGATCGGGGTTGGGTTGAGCAGAAAGGATAGCTGATAATTCCCCGAGTCCACTCGGGAGAGGGCATCAAAACCATCGCGGGTAAAAGCCAGACAGTCCTCCGCTTTTTCTTGGCTATCAATGCCGAGGATCTGGCGTAAAACCAGCTGATGAAGCATATGGACATCCAAATCCTGCAACAAGCTTGGCTGGGCTAGTGGCATCATTTCCCTTTTCGCCCTCAGCAAGCAGAGGTGCGGCCCATCCAGACCATATAGACCGAACGCTATCCCCTGCTGCTCCTTCAAAGTATTTATCCAGATTTTCAGGGTTTCAGATGCGGTTGAGTAGGGCGAGAGCAACTCCTCGTCGAAATAGGCGCTTAACTCAGCCTTCAGTCGAGCCAGCCTTTCTGTGTTGAGCCCCCGCACCAGGCGATGGGTGGGCATCATGATGAGGTTTGGGTCTTCAGCAGCGGTTAGGGTTATCATCACGAAGTTAAATGCTTCCTCACCGGTGTGAGAGGGCTGTATTGCACGCTGCTCCCGACTATAGGCAAGAGCGGTCTCATATCGATGGTGTCCATCGGCAATGTACAGATTCTTAGCGGAGAAGAAATCGGATACCCTGGAGATAGCCTTCCTGTCGCTTACAACCCACATTGCATAGGTCACCCCGTAGCGGTCTGCCGCGCGTATGGCAGGCTTATCTATTGTGTCGGGGAACAGCGACTGAATTCCTTCCTCCCGATGGCGAAACAATCCCATTATTGGGCTGAGGTTGGCGTGGCATGACTTGAGAAGATGTAGACGATCCTCTCCAGGCTTCCTCATGGTTATCTCATGGGGACGAATCTGGCTGTTGGCCGAAAGCTCCTCCAGCCTTACCCGGGCGATAAGACTGAATCGGCTCATTACTGCATCTTGGTAAGAGAAGCGGTGCTCCACCAGGTAGAAGGCGGGACACTCCTCCCGAGTTAGTATATCCTCCCTGAGCCAACCGGCCATTGTCGCGGCAGCCCTGGAATATTTATTATCTTCGGAGCTGTCTTCAGGGAGCTCCTCTCCGTATTCGAGCCTGATTACATTGTAGGGGCTGCTGCGGTGATAGAGAAGCTGTTCCTCAGGGGAGATTACATCATAAGGGGGGCAAATTATAGCGGAAAGATCGTCGATCCGCTCGATATTATAACGAAGACCGTGAAATGGTTGGACATCAGCCACGCTGTTCCTAATGATAACAATGTGGCTTACAAAGGTCAATGAGCGTTGTGCGGTGTCCTGGACATTGGCGACGTATCACTTCCGGCCTATTTTACTGTCATTCGGAGGCGTTCTTTCACTGGTCATTGCGAGGCGCATAGTGCCGAAGCAATCTCAGTGGTGCTGGAATACTAGAAATGCGAGGGTGGGATTGCTTCGCTCCGCTTGCAAGAG
>JAAXQM010000074.1 GCA_012974295.1 Dehalococcoidales bacterium | reverse complement strand
GATATCCGGGGCAACCACTCCTTTTTCATCTCGTCGCTCCCGAAGCGCATAATGGTGGGACCTGAGATGAGTACACCAATATCAGCCATGGGCGCCCTATGGTAACTGATACGTTCCTGGAAGATGGCTTGTTCGATGTAGGAGAGCCCTGCACCATAGTATTCTTGAGGCCATGAGATGGTCAGCCAGCCCTTCTCTGCTAGTCGATGCCTGAACTGCTCAATAACGGGGTTAATCTCCTCAAATTCCGATATAGTACCGTATCCACCGGGCCAGTAAAGATTTTCATCAGCCCAGTTTGTAGGGAGTTCACTCTTAATGAAATCATCGACCTCTCTGCGAAAGGCCTCTTCTCGCTCGCTAAATCGAAAATCCATTGACCAGCCCCCAATTATTGTACCACTCCCAGAGTTAGAGTTTCCGTTATAGAACGATCCTATAGCTACTGCAGCGCTGGCGAAGCCCCACCGAACAAGGCGAGGCTATGCTGGCTATAAGGGGAGAGGGAATAGGGAGGGCCTACGGCATTATATACATCAGTAGTAACTGCACAGATGTGCGTGCAGAATTTAGTTGAAAAAATCTATCGTGAGGTTATGCTAGTAAGATAAGAGGCCACCCATGTCAGGTAGCCCCCTAATTATTCCCAAAAAGGAACCTTGCACTTGATTTAGTATTACTATCGACTCAAATTGATTTCTTAAGTATGCGTGGTGCAACATTTATTAATGGTTAAATATTGCGTTCATAGTGGCAGCCTGACTCATCCATCCAGCTTAGATGTCTTGAGCCCGATATTTCGGGATTTCTGGATTCATAGCCTGCATCTTCTTGGTACATCGTGTAGATACGCCCTTCCTGCGCAGCAATTCTGGGTATATAATGACGAATCCCTCTTTCCTGGTAACTGCTGAGCGCACCCCTGGCATTAGAGAATTCAGACAGCTCAAGTAGCGTAACATATGTAGGGGGCATCAATTTAAGATCACCTCTACGATGCTGCTTGATCAGGACAGCTGGTCGTTCCCAGCGGTAATCAATAATCTCTTCGCCATCCACAACGATTTCATCGGAATCATTGGTCTGATAAATGAAAAACCAAGTAGAAAATCGTTTGGGGCTCTCCTCTGGCGTAAGCCAATAAGCAAAGGGCAATAGCCTTCCTATATCTAAATCGAGACCCGTTTCCTCTCTGCATTCACGGACTACAGCTACTAATGCTGCTGATTGCTCCCCGGAGCTATCCAGTTCATGTTTGGTGACAGTTCCACCGGGAAATACCCAATATCCACCTACAAATCCGGCTTGGCGATTGCGGCATAGCATTAACACCTCAAGACCATTATCCCCGTCTCGCACTACTACTACTGTCGCTGCAGGCTTAATAGCTGTCATAATTACTCGCGCCTTGCTGAAGCAATCGCTTTATCCTCGAGTTTCTCCTGCCAGGTTTTGTTCATTATGTCTCCCCCCAACGATATGTTTTATTTTGTCGCAACTTATCAAGATTACAATTCAAACACAATCCATTATGACAGCATATTACTCCACCACAATCAGCGCAGCGCCACTTGGCGGCTTCCTTTTCCAGGAATTTCCCGGTGCCATACTCTTTTACAAATTCAAGATTTTCTATCATGCTCATGTGGTATTTGGTTCGGTAACGCTTATCGAGGGCTTTTAGCCTCCGGCATGGGAAGTTCCCACATTCATAACAGAACCTTACAAGCCCTTTCCCAACTCGGTCGCAATGTTTTTTCATGAAGACACAATTCTTGCCTCGTGGTAGGCAGCCAGAACAGTACTTCTTCCCAAATCCTTTCTTATTCAGGTCGTTTTTCATCGCAAGGTAGCTGACACATAATCCACAGTTCATGCCGCAGGGCGCGATTAGGTCCTCATTCATTTCGTTTCACTGTTTAGAGATGTTAAGAATTTACCCGATATTGAATTCAGGTTTACGCTTTTCTACAAAAGCGCGTAATCCCTCTTTCCCATCAGGATGAGCCGCACAACTGACAAGACCTAATCGTTCTCGCTCAAGATGTGTCTCGAAGGGTGTATTGAACGAGTCTGTAAGAAGTTGCTTTGACCACCCAAAAGAATTGCGTGAACACATTGCTAATTCCCGAGCCATATGGACGGCTTCTTCTAACGCGTGCCCATTTTCTACAACCTTCGTCGTCAATCCCCAAGCCAAGGCTTGTTCGGATGAAATTGGACTGTCAAAAGCAGTGATTTCCAGAGCACGAGCTAGCCCCACTAGTCGCGGGAGCATAAAAGTCCCCCCACCATTGATGCACAGCCCATTTGAAGTATACCCTTGTCGTAGAATGGCAGAATGGGACATAACCCGAAAATCGCAGGCTAGCGCCAGCGAAAATCCAGCGCCAGCCGCTATTCCATTGACCGCAGCTATGACAGGTTTTCGCATACGGCGGATTTCTATAATAGCTTGATGAAAACGAGCAGCCAGTTCATAGAAAGCAACCGAAGGTCCATGGGGAAAGCCAATTGCCCATTTTAAATCGCCACCAGCGCAGAAGGCTTTACCCTCCCCCGAGATTACTATCCCTCCAATATTATCGTCTACTGCGAGAGTAATAAGGTCACTCGAAAAGCGTTCTATCATATCAAGATGGAAAGCATTGAATGCCTCCGGTCGATTTAGCAACACCTCAGCTATCTCACCTTCCTTTCTGATCTTTATTATTTCAGTCATGTTTTCTCCTTCATTCACTGCTTATTCATAGTGGGGACATCGTAGATGCTTAGAAGGATGATGTCAATAGTCCCTCATAAGTATAGACCAGATACATGGACACCTTGATCAGAAGTTAAGGAGTCAGGGCTCTCCGAAGCCCCATCGGGCAAGGCTAGGCGACGCTGGCGGTATTGATATTGGTCGAGAAGGCGTATTTGTTGTCGTTGTAGTATGGGACCGATCTCTGAGATATTTCAGGTGTAACACTTGCTTGGAGTAATGTGTGCAATTCACCACCAAGGCTGATGTGGTAGAATAACGGCCATGATATGTAGAAACCGCCCCCTGTCAGCTACCATTAATCACACCTCTGTAATAAATAACCTAGCAGTATCAAATAATTGGGAATTGAAAGGAGATCTCATATGGGACTCAGAGGGATAAATCGCATTATCATCGCAGTAAAAGATTTGGAGAAATCAAAGAAATTCTATACTGATGTTCTGGGCGCAACCTTCCATGAGGCGAACTGGACGGGGAAACCATTCGGTATGGATGTCGCTATTAGTTGGGATGCAGGTATCGAGCTTTGTGCGCCAATGTCAGGTCACGAACAAGATAGTGTAATTTCTCCATTTCTTGAGCAAAACGGAGACGGGATCATTAATATTGTATTTGGTGTCAGTGACGCAGATATGATCAAAGAAAAAGCTGAAGCGGCAGATGTAGCGTCATTTCACTCCCTTGATTACTCCCAAGAAGAAATCGATATGCATTTAAGCGGACTGTTCAAAAGATATAAGGAGCACTTTCTGGATTCTTCCAGTCGGTGTGGTTTTAGC
>JAAXQM010000218.1 GCA_012974295.1 Dehalococcoidales bacterium | reverse complement strand
ATCTTTCCCTCTGTATCTTATTGCCCGGATGGAATCTACGCCGCCGCTAAAATTATCCGAATAGCCTGCGAGAAAAGGCTTACAAAGCTGGTCGATGACCTGCCATCATACCCGATCCTTCGAGGAAGTGTTACTGGGGAAGGGGTTATAATTGAAAAGTTGGAACAGAGATTGATGGAAAATGAGCCCATTTCAATAAATACGATCGATGGTCTTAGGCTTTCGTTTGATGATGGGTGGCTCCTGATAAGGCCCTCCGGTACCGAGCCCAAGATTAGGTTAACTGCCGAGGCCCGGAGCGAGGCCAGAGCACAGGCACTATACGATCTTGGCATTAAGGCTATCAGGGAGTGTACAAGGAAGTAGGGGATGAAGGCGGTTATTCTAGCTGCAGGGGAAGGGAACAGGATGCATCCCCTTACCTATACCAGGCCTAAAGTAATGCTTCCCTTAGCCAATAAGCCTATAGTGGAACACTTACTGCTGGAAGCCAGGGAGGCGGGTATAAGGGAATTCATTTTCGTTGTGGGTTACCATGGTGACACTGTACGTCGCTTTTTTGGTAACGGCGATCGTTGGCAAGTGAGTATAGAATATGTTACACAAAGGAAGCAGCTAGGCACCACTCATGCTCTTATGATGGTTGAGAGATTTATTGATGGGAAATTCCTGTTGATAAACGGTGATGTAATTGTAGGGGGGGAATACATACGTAAAATCGCTGCTAAAAACGATATCAGCTTGAGCCTGGTCGAGGTAACAAACCCACAAGGTTTGGGCGTGGTGGAGGTGGAGGAGGGCCACGTGGTGCGCATATACGAGAAGGTAGCAAATCCACCGTCCAATCTGGCCAATGCCGGTCTATACCTTCTCACGACGGATATTTTCGCTGCCGCATCAGGGGTCAAGAAATCACCCCGCGGTGAGTACGAGTTGACGGATTCTCTGCAACTGTTGATAGACGAGCAGCATAGGGTTTCCTATGAAATAATCGACAATTGGCTTGACTTGAGTTACCCCTGGGATTTATTGGCGGGAAATGAAGCCCTTATGTCGAGGGTTATCCCGCAGAACCTGGGGCTGGTCGAGGAGAATACGGTAATAAAGGGCATGGTATCAATTGGGAAGGGCACGGTTATTAGAGCTAATTCATATATTATAGGGCCAGTAGTGATCGGGGAGAACTGTGAGATAGGTCCCAACTGTTATATTCGCCCCAGCACGTCTATTGGCGATAACTGCCATATCGGCAGTGCCGTGGAGGTGAAAAACTCTATTATAATGAGCGAGAGCAAGATCCCGCACCATAACTATGTGGGTGATAGCGTTATCGGGGAGGGGTGCAATCTTGGTGCTGGTACTAAGATCGCAAACCTGAGACTTGATAAGAAAGAAATCACGGCGATGGGCATTAATACCGGCAGACATAAGCTGGGGGCGATTTTAGGGGATGGTGTTCAAACAGGGATTAATGCGTGTATCGATGTGGGTAGCCTCCTGGGAAATGGCACTTATATAGGTGCTGGTGCGCTGGCAAGCGGCGTCATAGCACCTAATTCAAGGATATACGGATAGGGTAATAAGCATGTTAATTAGGGGTTTATTATGAGAATTGAGCGTGCAGTAATACTGGCAGCTGGTGAGGGGCAGAGGCTCAGGCCATTTACTGTCCTTAAACCCAAGGTAATGATTCCCATAGCCAATAAACCTATACTGCAATATGTGGTCGAGGCCCTTGCTGCAAACGGTGTGCGCCATATAGCAATGGTGGTTGGCTACAAAAAGGAACAGGTTCAAGACTATTTCGGCTCCGGGGAAAAGCATGGTGTGGAGATCGATTATATTGTGCAGAAGCAGCAATTGGGCACTGCCCATGCCCTGTTGCAAGCGAGGGATATGGTTGGGGATAGATTCTTGGTCCTTCCCGGGGATAACATCATCGAGGCCAATACCATTGCTCCGCTTGTAGAGGCGAAACCCAGCATTATTCTGGTAAAAAAACAGGCGAATATATCCAAGTATGGCGTGGTGACCGTAAGGAGGAGGATGATCGAGGACATCATGGAAAAGCCCCATGAAACGGCGAGCAGGCTAGTGAACACTGGCATTTATGCCCTTAACCGGGACGTATTCGAGTTTATGGACGGGGAGACTGAACTCCCGACAGTTCTCAGGAATATGATTGGTCGAGGGAGCAAGATAGCAGCTCAGGAAACGGAGGATACTTGGCTCGATGCCGTGTACCCCTGGGATATCCTGAGATTAAACGATGTAGCACTGAGTTCTATATCGTCAGGCATTGCGGGCACCGTTGAGAAAGGCGTAACTATAAAGGGCGCGGTATGTATCGGGAGGGGGACAGTGATCAGGGCTGGATGCTATCTGGTGGGGCCGCTGATAATCGGGGAAAACTCGGAGATAGGCCCGTACACCTGTCTATTTCCTGCAACCAGCATTGGAGATTATGTGACCATATCTCCTTTCTCTAATATCAGAAACAGTGCTATAGGAAACGGCGTACGTATAGGTCCTGGTTCTACACTTGAAGACTCAATTGTCGATCGAGGATCGGTGATCGGCGGGCATTTCTCGGCCTATAGTGGCAAAGCGGTAATAGAGGTCGAAGGAGAATATCATACTGTAGATACCGGAGTGGTTGTGGGAGAGTATTGCGCTATAGGGAATAATGTGATAGCTCGATCGGGGGTTATTCTCGGCAATCTCGCCAAGATTGATACATTGAATGTGCTCTCGGGCAAGATACCAGACCAAAGTCTCGTGATGTGATAATGTGTGGCATTGTAGGTTACATAGGCAATAGTAATGCTCAACCCATACTGCTCCAATCCTTAGGGAGATTGGAGTATAGGGGATATGATTCCTGTGGTATCGCTGTCCTGGGTAGTACGGTTCAAGTTTACAAGGATGAGGGAAGGATACATCATCTGGGGAAAGCCATACCGACAAGCAATGGTAAGCTTGGTATCGGTCATACGAGATGGGCCACACATGGCAAGCCCTCTAAGATCAACGCTCACCCTCATGTGGATTGTACAGGCAGGATCGCTGTGGTGCACAATGGGGTGATAGATAATTTTCAGCAACTCAGAGACAAGTTAATCAAAGAGGGTCACAAATTATACTCCGAGACGGACACTGAGGTCATCCCTCATTTGATTGAAAGTTATTATCAGGGTGATCTGGAGCAGGCGGTTAAGAGGGCTCTCGTTGATTTGCGTGGTACCTATTCACTTATTGTGCTGGCAGCTGACCATGAAGAGCTAGTGGTGGCGAGAAATGAGAGCCCGCTGGTAATAGGTATTGGAGATGGGGAAAACTTCGTTGCTTCTGATGTACCTGCATTGCTGGACTATACTGAGAGGGTGATGTACATGGAGGATGGGGATGTTGGTGTTGTTACTGCGGGTGAGATAAGGCTCGCAAACTGTGACCTGGAGGTGAGTAGGGAAACGAACATCATCCCGTGGACCATAGATGATGCCCAGAAGGGTGGCTATGACCACTTCATGCTCAAGGAGATCCACGA
>JAAXQM010000149.1 GCA_012974295.1 Dehalococcoidales bacterium | reverse complement strand
TATTCTCAGCGACCACTTCCCAATAACTGCATAGGAGCCCGGCCAGCTTTTCCGGAGTCTCAATTTCAAGAGCTGAAGAGTTTGTGGGTACAAGTCCCCAGGAGATAATACGGCCACTTCTAAGGAACTCAGCAACGGCTTCTGCGTATCCTTTCGGCATGAATTCCATCTGGTAGGCGTCAAAAGAAAGGACATCGATGCCTAAGCCCAAAAGATATGGAAGGTTAACGTTGGCACAAAGGTGTAATGCTCTTGGTCCATCTATACCGCTCATGAACTCATGATATTCTTGCTTGGCGAGTACGTCATTGTAACCCGAAAGACCGCTGAACACCCACCCCAACCCGGGTTCATCCAGCCAGACAAAGGCATTCTCGTTCTTCTTTTTCAGCTCATGGTACTGTGCATTGATTTTACGCTGAATAAAATCGAATAGGAGCGTCCTGACCTGATCGTTGTAAATGATTGGCTTGTTGTTTTCATCAGTGACCTTGAACCCGAAGCTCACCGGGCCTATGAACTGACCCCTGATTGCGGCGTAATGGTTGAGATCATTAGCCAGGAACCGATGATAAACAACGGAGTAACTTTCACTCAAGGAAAACGCCCCGGGCTCAGCCATTTTCTCAGAATATGCGATTAGCTGTTCCTCGAATTGGGCCGAGTCGAAGTATATCCTTTTATTCTCAGCGTCGACAGTTACTCCCGGGAAATACTCAGATGCCTGGGCATACATATCTTCGAAGTAACTAACACCGGGCAATTGAGGCCAAAAGGGAATATCAAAGCCAAGAGCAAGAGCAAGGGCTCTATCAACATCCTTGTGGGGCATTATGCCCATGGCCGTGGTCTGGCAGTTGCCCTGGAATTCTATACTTACAGGCATTAAACCCCAGCTTAAATACCTAGTTTACTTCGCTTAAGCTCTATATTTGCCAAGATATCATCCGCTGCCTTAACCGGATCCTTCTCTACATTCAGCTGGCCACCGGTCACGTCTTTACAGTCTTCGGTCAGAAGCTTAACCAGATTTGGTCCGCCGGTGACGGTTGGCACCGGGTTCACATAGGTATAAAGGCCAAATGCCAAAGCAAAGACGGCGTCGATAGTCGCTTTCTGCTCCATGTATTCAGGTGCGACTGCAGCCACCGGTAGTTCAGGAATAGGCACATTCCCCAGGGCACTGGAGACTGCAGCAAGCAGATCAGCGACCCTACCGGTATCGGTACATGTTCCATAACTGAGCACTGGTGGTATTCCGAGGCTCTGGCAGAGACCTTTAAGCCCAGTGCCGGCGAGCTCTGCGGCCTCAGGGCTACATAGACCGGCGACCTGCATTGCTCCGTTGCCGCAACCCATTGATAGAACCAGAAGGTCGCGCTTAATCAGTTCTTTCGCCATCCTGATACTATGCACATCCTGGCCGGTATCTCGCAGGGTGGTGCAGGAGATAAGCCCTATGATCCCCCGTATGGATCCGCCCTTAATTGCGTCTAATAGGGGGTCGAGGGAACCGCCCAGGGCATCGACAATGCTCTCGGTAGAGAACCCTACTGTAGCCTCACCTAGTGGTAACCCGGTGACTGGTTTAACGGAGGCTCGACGCTCTTTGAAGTTGTCTATAGCCATCTGTAACAGTTGAGCTGCCTGCTCCCCGGCCTTCTGTGGTTCGTAGTTAAGGCGCTCTGTGATACCATCAAAGGCAACCAAGTCACTTACTGGTATAAGCTTGAATTTATATTTCTGCGCATAAAATGGATCTACAGGCATGGAGCAATTCATGTCACAGGCGAAGAGGTCAATACAACCGCTGCCGAGCACAGCCTCCTGTGTTATCCAGTTTCCTGTAAAACCATAGAACACATCGTCCATTTCCCATCTTTGAATCATTTCCTGGCCCGTTTCGACGTTGGCAATAATACGCAGGCCCTTGGCCCCAACTGCCTTTGCCTTATCCTGCCATTCAGGCTTTCTGGCCAGCTGCACCATAGCGAAACCGAGAAATGGTTCGTGACCGTTGGGCAAAGCGTTGACATAATCCGGATCAAGGACACCGAGGTCAACACGCATCTTATGAGGCCTCGGAACTCCGAACATAATATCCTGACAGTACTCATTTACAATCTGACTTTGATAGGCCATGGCGATACCCATGCGCATTGCTTTGAGCGCGAGGCTCACATAGTAACCATCCACATTAGTAAGACATGAACTTGTTGCCCGCAGCATCTCTCCGTATATCCCGCCTGGAAATAGGTCCAGCTTCTTCCATACTGCCTTACGCTCTTCGGGTGCCAGTGCTTCCACAATTTGACTTGGCTCGTCAAACTTGCGATTGAAGTCAGCCTGGACGAAATCGTACAGACGTAGGGCCGTCTCAGCCTCTGTACCTGCGGTGGACACACCAAGCCTCTCAGCAAATATCTTCAGCTTATCTTTCTCTGTAATCTTAAAGGGTGTCTCCCCCTTAGCTGTAGCCCGGAGCGTTTTTACAGTCTGTTCGGTGTGGTAGTGATAAGTCGAGGCCCCCATAACGTTCCTGAGCAGCATCATGCGCATTGCCATACCATCGCCGGTAATGCCACAGACACCTTTTTTGTCTTTCGCTACGTCCGCGCGGCAGGGCCCATTCGAGCAAAGGTCACATCGAACGCCACCCAGGCAGAAAGGGCAACGCTGGTCAGGATTACCTCCCATACCCTGGGCTTCGTACCTGTCCCAGATATTGTCCACGCCGTCTTCTTTGAGCCGTTCGTACACCATACGCACCGACTCATGGTATGAAATCCTGTCACCTTCCATTGCAGCACCTCCTTATTAAGCGCAAATACTATCTGCGTATATTAGCATATATAAGAGACCGATGAAATAGTCTCAATCAACCCACTATATCCCTCAATATTGGGGGATATCTGAAGATGGGGAACACACCCCAGCCCCACGGCAGGGAGTATACTGCACCTCTTTTTCAGCGGTTAACTATAGCATAACCAGGTGAAAATCTGGCAGACAAGAATTGGTTGTATGTATGCCAATTCCTAACCCGTGCAATGTATGTTCTCAGCGTAGTAACTGTTAACCCGAATGGATAACATGTTATCTCTTATTTCGTCCAGCCAGTGCTGGCTGTCTCTTCTTCCCCTTTTTTACTGGTTGCCTATCATGCTTAGTTGGTATAACCAGCTCGCTACGGTAACCGCAACGGAGACAGCCCTCATACCAGCCGTACTCGTCACGATCGAGGAACATGTCACCACCACAGCGAATGCATCCCTTCAATTTCCATATTGCCACCTTGACTCACCTCCTCACTCCAGTGTAGCTATATTATAGCTATGTACTTAAATTTGTATGTGACCTTTGTCTCATCAAAGAGCACCTCATTAATAAGAGACTGATGAAATATTCTCAATCAACCCCCTAATCCCCCAATCTTGGGGGGCTTTAAAAAGGTTGGGGGACACCCCCAGACCCCCGGCAGGAAGTATCCTGCACCTCTTTTCATCAGTATTAATAATAGAGCGTTCGCTGTAAAGAACGCGTAAAGATACAGCAATAGAGCCAGTTTTGCTGGTGGCCTAGTATAAATGGAGCGGTTTCGATGCAGATGGCATTATGT
>JAAXQM010000246.1 GCA_012974295.1 Dehalococcoidales bacterium | reverse complement strand
GAACATCACCGACACTGATCCATGCATCTTCTGCTGCAGGGAAGAGCGAGACCGCACCAAGATATGCGTCGTAGCAGAACCGCTTGATATTCTCCCCCTGGAGCGTACCAGAGAATATCAAGGGCTTTATCACGTGCTCCATGGCGTCATCTCCCCAATGGACGGCATCGGCCCCGATAACATCAAGATCAGGGAGCTTCTCTTACGACTCCAGGACGGTGCGGTCACGGAGGTCATACTCGCCACCAACCCCAACCTCGAGGGGGAGGCCACCGCCATGTACCTCCATCGGCTCATTAGCCCTCTGAACATCAAAGTCACCCGCCTTGCCCGCGGACTTCCCTTCGGCGCCGACCTGGAATACGCCGATGAGGTAACCCTCACCCGCGCCCTGGAGAACCGCCAGGAAATCTAGGATAGCTTCGCGATACTCCGCAAGTTGAAGATAAAAGCAGGCGGCAAACCGGATAAGTTTGTCTTGTACCAGATATATACATGGAGCGATATTGGACACACTACGGTGAAAATGTAATAATATTACTATATAGAGGGAGAAATAAATGAAGAGATTTGCGTCGGTACTCATGGTAATGGTTCTACTGATGAGCGCAATATTTATGGCATGTTCTTCTTCGGAGGAAGGAACAGCAAAAGAGGGTGATACCGTTAAGGTTCTCTACACAGGCACATTGGATGATGGCACGGTATTTGACTCCTCCGAATTGCATGGTGGCGACCCACTGGAATTCACAATAGGACAGGGGCAGCTACTCCCCGCCTTTGAGCAGGCAGTAATCGGATTGAGCATTAATCAATCTACAAACGTCAGCATCCCCGCGGATGAAGCATACGGTCCATACAACGAAGAAATGATAATAACGGTTGATTGGAGCCAGTTCGAGGAGGGCTTCGTGCCAGAAGTAGGTGAAAAATTATACATGCGAGATACTTCCGGCCAAGTTGTTGAAGTAACCGTGTTAGACGTCTCCGAAGCAGGGGTCGTGGTTGATGCCAACCATCCCCTGGCAGGTGAAGACCTGACTTTTGAAATCACGCTTGTAGAGATAGTACCACCACCTACACCGACACCTTCTCCAACGCCTACGCCAACTGGGACGCCAGATTCTCCATAGAGAACCCGCATAACTACCAATACTGATCGAGTCCTGGAAGCACTGGGAGATTGGATTACCACAGAATGGTAAGCGATATCCTTGCTAGGCTCAAAGCCCTATCCGACCCCAAAGCGGTGGAGGGCATGGCACGCTTTGGTATCAACCCGCAGAACACCTACGGCGTGTCTATCCCCAACCTGAGAAAGATAGCCAGGGAAACAGGAATAAACCATGCTCTTGCTCAGGAACTCTGGGCGTCAGGCATGCACGAAGCACGTATACTGGCCAGCATGATAGATGATCCCAGCATCGCTACCGAAGAACAACTGGAAAGCTGGGTCAAAGACTTCGATTCGTGGGATGTTTGTGACCAATGCTGTATGAACTTTTTCCAGAAGACCAGATTTGCCTACCGTAAAGCTGTCGAGTGGAGCGAAAGAGATAAAGAATTCGTTAAAAGAGCGGGATTTGCAATGATGGCCTGCCTGGCTGTTAGCGATAAAAAAGCGGGTGATGATCTATTCGACACTTTCTTCCCGATAATAAAGAGAGAAGCCTTTGACAATCGAAACTATGTAAAAAAAGCAATCAATTGGGCACTCAGGCAGATAGGAAAACGCAATATCGATCTGAATAAGAAAGCCATCCTGATTGCCGGGGAAATTCAGAAAATGGATTCGAGAAGTGCTAAGTGGATTGCATCGGATGCCATTCGAGAATTAACCGGCGAGTCGGTTCAGAAAAGATTGCATAGGGAATAATGGCCGCGCCAAAGGTCTATAAAACCCAAGCTATTGTGCTCAAGCGTATTAACCTGGGCGAGGCAGACAAGATCCTCACCCTTTATACCCCAAACCTGGGCAAACTGAGCGCCATCGCTAAAGGGGTACGCCGCCCCAAGAGCAAGATGGGTGGCCACCTTGAACTGCTCACCCACTGCTCCCTGATGCTGGCACGAGGACAGAACCTGGATATCATCACCCAATCTGAGACTATATCAAGCTTCCTCCCCTTGAGAGACGACCTGTGGCGCTCCAGCCTCGCCCTCTATACCGCCGAGCTGGTAGCTCAGTTTACTGCAGAACACGTGGAAAACTACCCAATCTACAAGTTGTTCCTTGATACCCTTCATCACCTATGCGAGACCGACAACGGGGAGCTGACTATACGCTACTTCGAGCTCAATCTCCTCGCTTACCTCGGCTACAAGCCCGAACTTCACAGTTGTTTGGATTGTAAATCGCCCCTTGAGCCGTGTGCCAACTTATTCAGCGTCTCCGGCGGCGGGGTACTCTGCCCTGCATGTCGGGAAAAGGAGCTCCTTTCACAACCCATATCCCTCAATGCTCTCAAAGCGATGCGCTTTTTACAGGAAAGCGATTATGCCAAAGCCAGCCGGTTGAGGATTAACGAAAAACTATCGCGGGAGCTGGAGAACCTTATGCGCCACTACATCAGGTATATTTTGGAGAGAGAAGTCAAATCTGTGGCGTGGCTGGATCGGCTACGACAGGAGGGATAATCTATTGACGGCGCTCAACAACGTAGTCTGCCAGGTCGAGGAGCGACCCGCGGCTGGTATTCTGCGGCAATGCCTCCAGGTCGCGGCATGCCTGTGAAGAGAAACTCCCCGCAATCTGGTAGCACTCCTCTAAAATGGAGGAGTTGCGGACCATTTCAATAACCCGTGCTACCTCTTCCTGATCCCCCGGTTTCTCAGCCAGACTCTGCTGGATATTGTCCTGGGGGCGTTGCTCCATGAGTAGTATTACCGGCAGGGTCAGGGTACCCTGCAGAAGATCGCTGCCCACCGGCTTTCCCATCTCCCCCTCGTTACCAATGAAATCAAGTATGTCATCGATGACCTGGAAGGCCATGCCCAGATTCTTACCATAGCTTGTGAGCGCCGCTACCGCTTCTTCCGGGGCATCACTCAACACTGCCCCGGTACCGGTGGCGGCGGCAAAGAGGGAAGCAGTCTTGCTATAGATCTGCTCATAATAGCTCTCACGATTCTGGTTCCATCCGTAAGCGCTAAAAGTCTCTCTCAGCTGACCGCCGGATATCTCTGTCAGGGTCTTGGCGAACATGCTCATCACCCTGAAGTTGCCAATGCTACAGACCAGATCAGCAGCAAGAGAAAAAAGATAGTCACCCAGAAGCACGGCGACACCGTCCCCCCAGAGGCTATTTACAGCAGTCTTGCCCCGCCGCAGCATTGCATTATCCACCGCATCGTCGTGAACGAGGGTGGCATTGTGGAATAGCTCGATAGATGTGGCCATCGGAACCAATGTATCAAGGTCGTACTGAAAAAACTTGCCCGCTAGGAGGGTAATACCCGGCCGGACCCGCTTACCACTGCTCTCCAAGACATAGGCTAATGGCTCCGCCAACCAGGGGAAGTCCACCCTGGCAAAGCTTATCAGCTTATCATCCACCATCCTTAGGCCCTCTTGGACCGGTTCATAGATAGAAGCGATGGACACAAGACTCCTTTCCTTTAAAGGGGCAATCCGAATAGCCGCACCGCATTTGCGGTGGTATGCTCCGCCACAACATCGCCGGGCACCCCCTTGATTTCACCGATCTTCTCCGCGACGAAAGATACATTCGACGGCTCATTCCTCTTACCCCGATAGGGCTGTGGTGTTAGAAATGGACAATCCGTCTCGATAAGAAGCTTATCCAATGGTATATAATGGGCGATCCCCACGGCATGCGAGGGGGAATAGGTAATAGGGCCAGCAATAGAGAGGAGGAAGCCCATCTCAATATACCTCTGGCTAATGTCCCTATCACCGCTAAAGCAATGGAGCACACCCAGAGGTTCTTTCACTCCAGAGACTCCAGCAACCCCATCCGCACCATAAGCCCACTCGGTAAGTATGCTGAGTACCTCATCCTGTGCGTCACGGCAGTGAACGATTACCGGCAACCGAAGCCTTTGAGCTAATGCCAGTTGCTTTTTAAAGGCGTCGATCTGAACTTCCCTCGGCGATAGATTTCGATAAAAGTCAAGCCCGATCTCCCCAATGGCGACCACCTTAGGGTGTTGGGTCAGCTCAGATAATATTTCCAAATCGCCATCAGTCATTTTAGCAGCATCATGGGGATGAAACCCCACAGCTGCGAACACATCCGTATATCGCTTAGCAAGCTCGAGAACCGCCCTGCTGGAATCGAGGTCGCAGCCGACATCGACGAGCGCTGCCACCCCAGCCATTCTGGCCCTTTCCAACACCTGATCGCGGTCCCCATTATAGGCACGCATATCTATATGGGTATGCGAATCAACTAATACGGGCATGCTCCAGCCTGGCATCTTCCTCAGCAACTATTCCGTCATCCAGCTTGGTGAAAAGGGGCTGGGGAGAGGCTAGCCGTGTACCGGGGGATACCCCAGCAATCAGCCAGCCACTGCTCTCCACGTTTCCTTCAAAGCCTAGAAGATTGTGTAATTTCTGCGAGCTAAATGGTAAGAAGGGATAAAAAAGCGTCTTTAGACACGAGATTACCGAGAGGGCCACATATAAACTGGTAGCAGCATCCTCTCTCTCATCCTTAATCTTTTTCCATGGGGCCTTCTCGTCGAGGTAGCGATTCGCTTCCTGAGCCAGGCTCATCGTTGCCCTGATTGCCCCCCTGAAGTGACGCTGGTTAAGCAGCTCAGCGACAGCGTCGAGGGCATCTTCCGCCTTCTTAAGAAGCGCGTTGCTTACCTCATCGAATTCACCGGGTGTGGGGACCTGGCCATCGAAGTTACGATAGGTGATGGTGAGCACGCGGTGAACCAGGTTTCCATAGGTAGCCACCAGCTCATCGTTGTTGCGGCGAACGAATTCCCGCCATGAGAAATCGCTATCCCCGTCCTCGGGCATACTCACTGATAGAAAGTAGCGTAATGGGTCAGGATCATAGCGCTCCAGAAAATCAGGCAGCCAGACCGCCCAGTTGCGGCTGGTGGAGAGAGCCCTCCCCCCCAGAGTAAGGAACTCGTTAGCTGGCACATCGTAAGGAAGATTAAGTCCGCCATAGCCCATGAGCATCGCCGGCCAGATAATGGTATGAAAGGGGATGTTGTCCTTACCGATGAAGTAATAGGACTTTGCATCACCCTGCCAGAACTGGCGCCATCCCTCCGCATCGCCCGATCGCTCGGCCCACTCCATGCTCGCCGATAGATAGCCGATCACCGCCTCAAACCACACATATATTCGCTTGTTCTCGAATCCATCAACGGGTACCGGGATACCCCACTCGATATCCCTGGTGATCGCCCGATCCTTCAATCCTTCTCTTAAAAAGTTAAGGGTAAAATTGCACACATTCTGCTTCCAGTGGGACTGCGCCCTCACCCACTCGATGAGTTGTTCGTTAAACGCGCTCAGGCGGAGGAAGAAATGCTCCGACACCCTGACCTCGGGAATGGATCGGCATATTAGGCAGTAGGGTTCAATCAACTCCTCCGGATTAAGGGGTTTGCCGCAGCCATCGCACTGGTCTCCCCTTGTCCCTTTGAAGTTACAATGGCAGCATGTCCCCTCAACATAGCGGTCAGGGAGGAATCGATTGCAGTTAGGACAGAAGAGCAGCGCCATAGTATCACGATAGATATAACCCTTATCCATAAGGCTCAGGAAGATATCCTGAGATAGCTTGTGATGGTTGGCAGTATCGGTAGTGGTGAAAAGGTCAAATGAGATGCCAAGTTTCTGCCACGAATCGAGGAAGTCCTTATGATAGCGGTCAGCGATCTCTTTAGGGCTCTTGCTCTCCTTCTCCGCGCGCACCGTAATTGGAGTACCATGCTGATCCGAGCCTGAGACCATGAGAACATCGTTACCTTTGAGACGATGATAGCGGGCAAATATGTCCGCGGGCAAATAGGCACCGGCTACTTGGCCTAAGTGAAGTTGTCCGTTTGCATAGGGCCAGGCGACCCCGATAAAGATTCGCTCCGTCATCATCCTTCCGCAACGCCAGCTAATTCTACCATTACCAGGGTGTAAATACAAAGACTAGCCAAGCTTCAGCCAGGCCTTATACAGTTCCTTCTTGGAAACGCCAGTTAACTCGGCCACAAGGGAGACAGCCTTCTTGGCAGGAAAACCCTCCTGGTACAATCGGCGTAATTCCCCCTCTATGGAAGCGGTAACTACTCTATCCCCTTTTTGCTTCCCCTCCATAACGAGGGTGAATTCCCCAAGCGGCTCCCGAAAATAGGCCAGGGCGGCGCTAACTATCCCTCGAAAGACCTCCTCATGAACCTTCGTCAGCTCGCGGCATATGGCGATCCGTCGATCCCCAAGTACATCCAGGATGTCCTCCAATGTAGCAATAAGACGGTGAGGGGCCTCGAAAGCGATAATAGTCCTCTCACCATCAGCAACCTGCTCCAGACACCTTCTTCGCTGACCCTTCTTGCGGGGCAGAAAACCCAGATAGGTAAACTCATTAGTGGAAAGTCCGGAGACAGCGAGGGCGGTAACTAAAACAGAGGGCCCCGGGATCGGGACAACAGGGACGCCCCTCTCTATCGCTGCCACCACCAGCTCATAACCCGGGTCGCTTATTCCGGGCATCCCCGCCTCGGAGACGAGTGCTACATCGCCCTGCTCCAGGCAGCTCAGCAGGTGTGAAAGCTTCGCCCCTTTGCTATGCTCGTGATAACTGGTTAAAGGAGTTTTAATAGCATAGGTTGAAAGGAGGCGCTTTGTCTTTCGGGTATCCTCCGCGGCAATAAGCTGCACTTCACTGAGGATGCGCAGGGCACGAAATGAGACATCCTCCAGATTACCTATCGGGGTGGCTACAATATAAAGGGTCGGCATCGCTCCTCCAGGACGAAACATTATAGCTTATCGACCATCGCCTCGTCCATCCAGCGTTGACTTTGGGCCTCCTCCTCTGATATAGTTACCTTTGCAATTACAAGCTAAGGGCAAGGAGGGTTAGCTCATGCCTTCCCCGCAATTCAAAGAGATAAAGCAGTGCTACGGCTTCGACGAAGTAGCACTGGTACCGGGGGATACCACCATCAACCCGGAACAGATAAACACCGATTTCACCCTGCGTGACTTTACCTTCGCGATGCCCTTCCTCGCCTCCGCGATGGATGCCGTAGTAGACACCCGCTTTGCTGTTTTGCTGAGCCAGTTGGGAGGACTCGCGGTACTCAATCTGGAAGGGGTTAACACCCGTTATGACGATGCCGATTCAGTGTTAGCAGAAATCGCGAGCATCCCCGATAATGAGGTCACCACCTTCCTGCAGAAAATCTACTCCGCACCAATCAAGGAGAACCTTATTGGCGAACGCATAAGCGAGATCAAGCGCGCCGGAGCGATTTGTGCCGCCTCGGTGACGCCCCAGAACACCAAGCTATTTGCCCCTATCTGTGCAGAGGCAGGGGTAGATATCTTCGTAGTGCAATCCACCGTGACTACAGCTCAACACGTCTCGAAAAGCTATCAGGGCCTCAGTTTCTCCGATCTGTGCCAGATAATGCCAGCTCCGATTATCGTGGGCAACTGCGTTAGCTACAACGCTGCTCTATCGCTGATGAAAGAGGGCATCTCCGGCATTCTCGTCGGCGTAGGGCCCGGGGCTGCATGCACCACGAGGGAGGTTACGGGGGTCGGCGTTCCCCAGGTAACAGCAACTATGGATTGTGCCGCCGCCAGGGAATACCACCTTCAGGAGACCGGTAAGTATGTTGCCATAATCACCGATGGCGGTTTTCGTACCGGCGGAGATATTTGCAAGGCCTTCGCCTCCGGCGCCGACGCCGTGATGCTGGGGTCGATCTTCGCTCAGGCTAACGAGGCCCCGGGACGAGGTTATCATTGGGGCATGGCCACCCCCCACGCGGCATTGCCCAGGGGAACAAGAATTAAGGTAGGCACCACCAGCAGCCTGGAGCAGATACTATTCGGGCCAGCCTCGGTCACCGGCGGGACTCAGAACCTCATAGGAGCGCTACGAACCTCGATGGGCATGTGCGGCGCGCGCTCCATCAAGGAGATGCAGCGCGTGGAAATGGTACTGGCCCCATCGATAAAGACAGAGGGTAAATTCTTCCAAGCACAACAAGGGAGATAATCCTGAACCCCCCGCTGATGTTTCAATCAATAACAGGTGATTATGATGTCCGTACTTCTATATGAGAAAAAGGGTAGGATTGCCTATATCACCCTGAATCGCCCCGAGAAGCGAAATGCCCTAAATTACGAGCTGCTGGGTGAGCTGGAGAAGGCATGGATAGACTTCCGTGATGATGACGACCTGTGGGTGGCCGTCCTTACCGGAGCTGGGACCACGTTCTGCGCCGGGCTCGACCTCAAAGAGCGGGCGGCACAGGGATCATTCCTAAAACCAGGAGATACTCTAAACCCTCTATGCCCCGGTGCTCTTAAGGTCTGGAAACCCATCATCGTTGCTGTCAACGGCCCCGCATACGCCGCAGGCTGGCTTCTGGCCATGGAATGCGACCTGAGGATAGCCAGCGAGTACGCCCGCTTCGCCATCACCGAGGTGCAGGTAGGACTCGCAGCCATCGGTAGCGCCCACCTCCCTCGCTATATACCAACAGCAATAGCTATGGAGATGCTCCTCACCGGCGACCCGATAAGCGCTCAGCGAGCGTACGAGGTAGGTTTCCTCAATAAGGTGGTTTCAGATGAGGAGCTTCTGCCTGCCGCCACCGCTTTGGCGGAACGCGTGTGTAAAAATGCCCCCTTAGCGATAAGGCTAACCAAGGAAGCAGCATTCAGGAACATCTACCCTACTGAAGAGGAAGCAATAGCTAGCAACACAATCATGGCTGCGTCCCTGGCCAGTGAGGATATCATAGAGGGAATGATAGCCTTTTCCGAAAAGAGGCCGCCCGTATGGAAGGGGAAGTAATTAATCGCCCTCGTCCTGAAACTAGCCCTATATTGTACACTTTACAAAAACTGGAGAGTTGAGGTCACAATGAAGAAATCCTTTATATCTGGATTAATGGTTGCCCTGATAGTAGTTGGTACCGCAATGGGATGTGGAAACGGAGCGGCCGAACCTACCCCCACCCCGACGAAGGAGATAGGTGAGCTGCCGGAAACCTATCAGTACTCGATGGAATGGTCAGACTCGAATGAAGTTAGCGTATCCCTGGATGTGTGGGGCAAAGGGGGGAAATCGAGGGTAGACATGAGCATGACAGATCCAAGCGAGGAGACTAACCTGGCCATATTCATCGACGATGGCGAATTCCAATGGATTTATGATCAGTATGAGAATATCGCCACTAAGTATCAATCGGATGCCGGAATGAGCCTAGCTGATTCATACACGTGGTGGTTTGTCGAATATTATTTTGGCGACGTATCAGAAGAAACTATACTCGCAGAAATGGAACTTGCTTGCGACATTGACGCGTTATGCTCTAGCGTGGCTATCACCGGCCACGAGAGCATTGGCGGACAATCCTGCACAAAGTTCACCTCCAGCGCTTATGATGGGGCTACGATTATCTACTGGATATCGAATAGCGGCTTGCTTATAAAGGTAGAGGCCACAGATGCCGCAGGCTATAGTGTGGCCATGGAGTATACAAATATTGACCTAAACTCAAGTATCTCCGACGATAAGTTCGATATCGACAAGGTGGCACCAGGTGTTGAAATAATTGACATGACGGAAGCGTAAGAGTTCGCGGCTAATATCGATTAGGAGAGAATGCTGAAATACTCTCAATCAACCGCCTATATCCCCCAAGGTTGGGGGATACTTTAAAGCTGGGGGACACCACCAAACCCCCGGCAGGAAGTGTCCTGCACCTTTTTTTCGTCGGTCTAGAGAAGTTTGAACTTTTATCAAACCAATGAGCTTTTTGAGCACGGGACCTGTATGAATACCGGCAGGTATTGACAAGAATCAAACAAGCTTTCATAATAGCTAACAGAGGAAAACATTATATAGCAAAGGCTGAGAACAGGACTAGTATGCCTCAAAGCGAGGTTCAGAGAGTCGGGGGTAGGTGGAAACCCGATACAGGCGCAGTGGCAGAATGGGCTTGGGAGCCTCAACCCGAAATCGTAATATAGCGAGAGTAGGTCTTGACGGAGAGGGCACCGTTATCAGAGCCCAGGGTATCGCCCCGCTAGGATGGGGCTGTATCTGATAGAGATACCTCGATTTCAGCTGAAGTGTCGGCCTCGGGGTAATTAGGGTGGCACCGCGTAGGTTAACCTCCGTCCCTTAAGGATGGAGGTTTTTTATTGGAACTAGATAGAGGTAGAACGCATAGAGGAGAGACATCGCTCGGCAAATTATGAAGGACGATAAATGTACTATCCAACACTGAACGAAGTTCGAGAACTGAGGAGACTGGGAAATCTGGTGCCGATCTATCGTGAGATAGTTGCCGACCTGGAGACTCCGGTCTCTGCCTATCTGAAAACTGCTCGCGGCCCCTATTCCTTCCTTCTGGAGAGCGTCGAAGGCGGGGAGCGCTTGGCACGCTATAGCTTTATCGGTACTGAGCCTTACCTCGTGCTGCGGTCAGGCGAGGAAAGGGCTGATCCTTTGCTCTCAATCGCAAGGGAGCTGGATAAATACAGGGTGGTTTCCGTTCCCGGACTACCGCCCTTTCACGGCGGGGCAGTGGGCTATCTGTCTTATGAAACGGTGAGGCACTTTGAGGAGCTACCGACGCCAGATGCAGACCCCCTGGGTCTCTCGGAGTCCCTCTTTATGTTTGCCGATAGCGTTCTCGTATTCGATCACCTCACGCATAAGATTAAGGTAGTGAGCCACGTTCACCTCGACGATGGCGATATAGAGCAAGAATATCAGAAAGCGGTGAAGCGCATCGATTCCCTGGTAGCGCGGCTGGGCCAACCTCTAGTGTATAAAAGTAGCACACCCATAATTCCACCCCCACCATCACCTGTCTGCTCCAATCTCTCCAAAGACGAATTCGAGGCTAAGGTCGTTCAGGCCAAGGAATATATCGCTGCCGGCGAGATCATTCAGGTAGTGCTATCGCAACGGCTCAGTAAGGCCACTACTGCCGATCCCTTCGACATATATAGAGCGCTGCGGAGCATCAACCCTTCACCCTACATGTACCATCTCCACCTCGACGACTGTCATATCATCGGCGCCTCGCCAGAGCTTCTGGTGAGGGTGGAAGAAGGGGTGGTGGCAACCCATCCCATCGCCGGTACACGCCCTCGTGGAGGCGATCACGCCCAAGACCTTGCTATGGAGGAAGATCTCAAGGGGGACGAGAAGGAATGCGCTGAGCACGTCATGCTTCTCGACCTCGGGCGTAACGATATCGGGAGGGTTGCGGTGCCCGGCACGGTTGAGGTTACACAGCTCATGGATGTAGAACGCTACTCGCATGTAATGCACCTGGTATCGCATGTGCAGGGGGCGTTGAAGGGCGGCCTGACCCAGTATGATGCCCTCAGGGCATGTTTCCCCGCAGGCACAGTATCCGGCGCCCCCAAGATACGCGCCATGGAGATCATCGCTGAGCTAGAGCCGGACAAACGTGGCCCCTATGCCGGAGCGGTGGGTTATTTTAGCTTTTCGGGCAACCTGGATACAGCGATTACCATTCGCACCATTGTAATGACCAATGGCACCGCCACCGTACAGGCAGGAGGCGGCATCGTCGCCGATAGCGTGCCCGAGCGGGAGTATGAGGAAAGCATGAGTAAGGCCCGGGCCCTGATCAAGGCCATCGAACAGGCGGAGGGTTCCCGGTAATATGCTGCTGCTTATCGATAACTACGACAGCTTTACCTACAACCTCTTCCAGTACCTCTGTGAACTGGGAGAGGAAGTTTACGTGGCGCGTAATGACAAGATAACCATCGCCGAGATGGAGAAGCTAGCGCCACAGCACATCGTGATCTCCCCCGGCCCGGGCACCCCGGATCGCGCCGGCATATCCAATGAGGTCATTAGCCACTTCGGGCCCAATACCCCAATCCTCGGCGTTTGCCTGGGTCACCAGTGCATTGGCTACAGCTACGGGGCAGTAGTGGCACGTGCGGGCGAGATCATGCACGGTAAGTCCTCGCTGATTCATCACGATGGCCGCGGGGTGCTTGCGGGATTAGCGAATCCCTTTCCCGCGATTCGCTACCATTCCCTTGCAGTAATGAGGGAGGACCTCCCCGACTGCCTGGAGGTGACCGCCTGGACGGATAATGGTATTATTATGGGACTCAGGCACCGTGAGTATCCGATTGAGGGGGTGCAGTTTCACCCGGAATCCATTATGACCGAGGTGGGCAAGGATATACTGAGGAACTTCCTGGGAAAGGAGAACCCCGCCCATGATTAAAGAAGCTATAGATATAGTAGTTTCCGGGAAATCCCTGACTATGGAGCAGGCGGCAGAGGTAATGCAGGAGATAATGGACGGAGAGGCAACGCCGGCACAGTTCGGCTCTTTCGTCACCGCGCTGAGGCTCAAGGGGGAAACGGTGGAAGAGATCGCCGGCATGGCCAGGGTGATGCGGGAGAAGTCGGTTCCTGTATCCGTATCCGGGCCGCTGGTTGATACCTGCGGCACAGGGGGCGACGCTTCCAAGACGTTCAACATCTCCACCACTGCCGCTTTCGTGGTGGCCGGGGCCGGGCTAAAGG
>JAAXQM010000060.1 GCA_012974295.1 Dehalococcoidales bacterium | reverse complement strand
CACAAGGTCAACATCTCCCTGGTAGGATAAAAATGTACCCATATCACTCAGGGTATAGGCCCGCTTTTCACTGGCCATGACCAAGGTCGGCCCCATACCGCTTCCAGCCTCTATGTACCATGCTCCGGAGTCCAGGATGTCTTCGTTATAATCATATCCGGCGCTCGCCCATATCGCCTTTTCTTTTCCATGAGTGCCTGAATCATCACCGCGTGACACAAAGGAAGCGTTTCCGGTCTCGAAAAGCTGCGTAAACGCGTCCTCCGGCGCCATCCCTTTAATACCGGCTGGATCTTCCGCCGGCCCCACAACGACGAAATAGTTATAGGCAAAGGGTACCCGCTCAACGCCGTAGCCATCGGCCACAAACTGTTCCTCACGGCTTTTGGCATGGACGGTGATGACGTCCACATCCCCGCGCATTCCGTATTCCAAAGCTATGCCGGTGCCAGCATATATAACGTCCAGGTCTACACTGTATTCTTCCTCGAACATTGGCTCGAGATAATCCCACAGTCCAGTATCATAAAGGCTGGTGGTTGTCGCCATGTATAGTCGGTCCTCTTCGCTACAGGAAGTGCCTACTACTACCAGACTCACAGCAATAACCGCAACCAGCAAGTACGAAATCAGTTTCTTCAAAGACATTACCTCCTTACTTATTACGCAATAGATGAAAGGGAAACACTTTAAACCATACGACCTCCTTTTCAAGCTTCCCAACTAATGCCTAGAAACCGATACCTTTCATGATAGACGGGAAAAAGCCCCGAAAAGGAGGAGGAGACAGGCACAGTTCACCCGCATACGCTGGCATAAAAAATGCCTCCAATTGGAGGCATACGCAGGCAGAACTCTGCCAACCGCTAAGCCCTCCTTACCACAACGGGGGGCACTCCCATTTCTCGGAGCACCGTATCGGCTACTCGCCATGCCCCTTTCATCCACCAGTGCGAAAAAGGTTTAGGCGCGGCAGCTCGGAAAGCCTTCTGCGTAATTTATAACACGACCTAAAGCTGGAAGTCAATCTCTGTACTTATGTAAAATAGATGGGTGATGCCTATCCCCTGTCTTAAAGTTACGCCAGGATAGACTTAAGAGATATTGCTGCATTGGAGCTACAAAGCGGAGTCTAGACGTGTCTCCCCGATATATCGTGGCATGCATACATTACAGGGCGGATGGGAATTATAAAACCCATATAAAGTGCCCATGTGCCGCTAAGCTACGGAACCAAAATGGTCTATTGACTTTATCAGGGGGAGGAGTAAAATGATAGTGAGATGCCTGAGTTAATTCTTCGGCTAAGTTAACGCAAAAGCGCCCCGAAAAACGGGGTGCTTTTAATTAGGAGGGGAATATGCAGTCAAGTCTCATTGGCAAGATTGAAAAGGCGAAGCGCTACGCTGAGGAGCGGGAGCGTATCACCTTTTCCAACTTTACCGTAAGTTTTCAGGGTAATAACGATACCCATACCCTTGGTTATAAAGAGGGGCAGTGGCACTGCACCTGTGATTTCTTCTCCCAATGGGGATTTTGTTGCCATTCGATGGCAATGGAGAAGGTCCTCGATAAAATGCTACCAGAGGAAGCGCTTTCAAAGGTCGAACAGAACTAGAGAAGACCTGAGCGCCCCTTATCCTTCTCAGCCCAATAGTGACCAGGTTTACCCTGTCACAACAGTCCAGTTTGACAACTTCTGGATCCCCTCACTCTGTATGGAATGCGCCTCCGAGCAGGAGTATCCGTTCCAACAACACCTAGAGCCCATGCTCCAATCTACCCAATGTGAAATACATATCATTGGGGAGGATATCCAATCTGTCATTGCGAGCGTAGCGAAGCAATCTCCACGTCTTATAACGAATCACCCCTGAGATTGCCACGTCCCCCGATAAATCGGGGTCCTCGCAACGACAGAGAAACACATCCCCTATTGTCATTGCGATGAGCCGAAGCCCTGAGTTTAGATCAGGGGTAGCGAAGCATACTAACCGCTCTAACTTCACCTTGATCCGATGCTCCAGGATGCCCAAATATGGCAAGTCGGAGATACTAGAAAACATCGTGGGGGATGCCCTTTATGTATTCCCTGGCTTCTGCAGCAACGAAGAGTGAACCAGTAGCGCAGATGAGGTCCCTCGGCCCTGCCATCTCCATGGCACGCTCTGCAGCCGATGATACGCTTTCCACCAGCTCTCCCTTCACCCCTTGTTTTTCAAGCTCCTCAAGAAGTGAGGCAGGTTCGAGCGCCCGTGGGTGGCGGGAACGGGTAACAATGACCAGACTGGACATCGGGGCCAGTTCTCCAACGATCCCCGCTATATCTTTGTCTGATGAGACTCCCAGTATAAGGATCAACCTATCGAAATGTAAATACTTCTCGATAGTCTCCCTCAACCTATTCGCCGAGTCGGCGTTGTGGGCACCGTCTGCCAGAAAAAGGGGCTCGTGTCTCAGGATCTCCAGCCGCCCCGGCCACTGAACCTGAGCCAGCCCCCGTGCGATGTCTTTCACCCCGATATCGAGTGCCTCCAAGGCAGCTACGGCGACTGCAGCGTTTTCCAACTGGTGCTCACCGAGCAGGGGAATTATGAGCTTATGACTGCCTGCCTTACCCTTTACTTCAAGAAATTGCCCTGACAAGTCCGACTTCAATTTTCTCCAGGTAACGTCCCGACCCACTGTAATAAGGCTTACCTCATTGTGGCGACAGACCTCTTCTATCACCGCCTCAACCTCTTTGGGCTGCGGCGCGCTTATCACCAGAGTTCCAGGCTTGATTATGCCTGCCTTCTCCCCCGCTATCTCAGCCATAGAATCCCCTAAAACCTCAGCATGATCCAGGCTTATGGATGTGATCACTGCAATCCTGGGTATTACTACATTCGTGGCATCGAGCCGCCCCCCTAGCCCCACCTCCAGAACCTGGAAGTCGACCCGCCGCTCTGCGAACAAGGCAAAGGCGAGGGCTGTTAATATCTCAAACGTGGTGATCTCCCCGTAATTGTGACGCCGATTCACCTCATCAATCTCAGGCTGTAACTTCTCTGTCAGGGCAGAAAACTCGTCCTCGGTAATCATCTCACCATCGACGGTGATCCGCTCCCGAAAGGTATGTAAATGGGGAGAAGTATATAGCCCCGTCCGGTAGCCAGCGGCAGAGAGGGCGGAGGTGATCATCGCCGCAGTGCTCCCCTTCCCCTTGGTACCCGCTATGTGAATTGCCGGGGAGGTGAAGTGAGGGTTGCCCAATCTATCGAGGAGCTCCGTCATGCGTCTCAGATCAAAATTATCCGCTCTATAGAGAAAGGCGGGTAATTTCTCATAATCTGTGAAGCTCAGGATATAGCTGAGCGCTGCCTGATAATTCACTGTGGCATTATATCACGTCACAAGCCGGCGACGCATGATAGCATATTCATCCAATATCGGGTAGATCCCCACCCCCGATTATATCGGGGAATCCCCTTCATAACTCGTTAGTGCCAACAATTTGCGGTTTCAACGACAGAGAAAGGCTGGTAGTATATATCGCCAATGCATTAGACGATTACATGAGCTACCTTCTGGGGTAGCCTGATGGTATAATATTATCACCCATGTTTACCCATCTTCACGTTCATACCGAATACAGCCTCCTCGATGGCCT
>JAAXQM010000250.1 GCA_012974295.1 Dehalococcoidales bacterium | reverse complement strand
GTATAGTCTCTCACCAGCTTTTCGTTAACGAAAGGGCGATAGTAACCTTCGACCCGATATTGACTACCGGGGAAGCCATTAAAAAAGCAATAAAGGACGCTGGCTATACTCCTGTGGAGGAGACCACTATTGACCGCGAGAAAGAGGCACGGCAGCGTGATATTAAGGTCCTGAAAATAAAGCTCCTGGTATCTGCGGTGTTTGCAATGCCCCTTATTTACTTTGCCATGGGCCATCATGTAGGTCTACCACTCCCTTCCCTCTCTGATGGTAGTATGGCGCTCATTCAATTGGTGCTCGTTACCCCTATTGTTGCCGCCGGCTACCAGTTTTACACCGTGGGGATAAGGACCGTGGTTAGGAACCGCCGTGCCAGCATGGACACTCTCATCGCCCTTGGCACAGGCACCGCCTTTATCTGGAGCCTGGCCGTATCCATTTTGATCTGGAACGGTAATGCAAATTATGGCAGTAACGACATTTATTATGAAGTGGCGGGGATGCTTATTGTGTTTATCCTGTTTGGCAGGCTGCTGGAAGCACTGGCCAAGGGCAAAACGTCAGCTTCTATTCGTAAGTTACTCGAACTGCAACCGAAAACAGCACTGGTAATGAGACAAGGAAGTGAACATGAAATCCCCGTTGATGAAGTTATTGTGGGAGATGAGGTAATTTTGAAGCCAGGGGGTAGCGTCCCTGTGGACGGGGTAATTCTGGATGGAACTTCTTCAGTTGACCAATCGCTCTTAACCGGGGAGAGCATCCCGGTAGAGAAAAACATCGGCGATGATGTTATCGGCGGGACGATGAATAAGAGCGGCTGGGTCAAGTTCAGAGCCACTAGAGTCGGTAAAGACACTGCGCTGGCCCAGATTGTAAGGTTGGTGGAGGAGGCCCAGGGCAGCAAGGCGCCGGTACAGCGGCTGGCCGATAAGGTATCGGCCTATTTTGTCCCCACTGTTTTAGCTATAGGGGTAGTCACCTTTCTCGCATGGTACCTTCTGGGACATGATATAATCTTCAGCCTCACCGCCTTTATTGCGGTAATTATTATCGCCTGTCCCTGTGCGCTCGGCTTAGCCACGCCCACAGCGGTAATCGTGGGTACCGGTAAAGGAGCAGAGAACGGCATCCTCATTAGAGATGCGGCTACTCTGGAACGGGCCTGCCAAGTGAATACCATCGTCTTCGATAAAACAGGCACCCTAACCCGGGGCAAGCCCGAGGTCACCGACATAATACCCCTCAACAACCCTAAATCCAGCGAAGATATAGTCAAATTAGCTGCCGCTGCTGAGAAGCGCTCCGAGCACCATCTAAGCGAAGCGATTGTCAACAAGGCCGAGGAAATGAGCATATCTATCCCGGAGGTAGAGGACTTCACCGCCATACCCGGCAAAGGGATCGAGGCAAGATATAATGGTATGGCTATTCTGGTGGCAAACAGGAAGCTTTTCTCTGACAGAGGTATAGATATTGCAGTCGCAGAGGAACGGATAAGACAGTTGGAGGGAGAGGGTAAAACGGTGGTGCTGGTAGCAGCGGATGCCAAGGTTACCGGGATAATTGCAATTGCGGATACAGCGAAGGATTTTGCCGCCGAAACGGTAGGACGGCTCAAAAGCCTGGGCAAACAGGTGATTATGATCACCGGAGATAATCGCGGGAGTGCAGAAAGCATCGCTCATAACCTGGGAATCGACCGGGTGCTGGCCGAAGTATTGCCTCAGGATAAGGCCAGCGAGATAAAGAGGCTCCAGGAGAAGGGTAATGTAGTTGCTATGGTCGGCGACGGAATAAATGACGCTCCAGCACTGGTTCAGGCCGATGTTGGCATCGCTATCGGTTCGGGTACTGATATAGCTATTGAATCTGGAGGCGTGGTTCTTGTGAAGGATGACCTTCGGGATGTGATTCGTACACTAGAGCTAAGCTGCTATACTATGCGAAAGATCAGACAGAACCTCTTCTGGGCTTTCTTCTATAATGCTATAGGAATACCGATCGCCGCCGGGATACTATATCCCTTCACCGGCTTTTTACTTAATCCCATAATCGCCGGAGCAGCAATGGCTTTCAGCTCAGTGAGTGTGGTCACCAATTCCCTGAGTATGAGAAGATATCGTCTATAATATTTTAGAGAGGAGAAAAAGTATGGACGCACAAGAGGCATTGATCCTGGCAATCAAGAGAGAAAAAGAGGCTCACCGTCACTACAGCGATGCCGCTGACAGGACTAAAAGTGAAAGCGGTAAGAAAACCTTCTCCTGGCTCGCCTCGGAGGAGATGGGGCATATTAAGATACTTGAGAAGCAATGGGAGCAGGTGAAAGAAGATGGGATGTGGCTTTCTGAGGAGGGCTACTGTTCGTACGGAGATATTTCAAATCCCGTCGAATGCACGGAATTTCCCTCAGCCTCGGAGTCCAAGGGTGATCTGAAGGAGGATTCCCCGGAAATGGAGATCCTGAAGGACGCCATCGCTGCGGAGAGACAGGCCACATCATTCTACGCTGACCTTGCTAAAAGTACCTCCGATCCCAGCGGTAAGGCAATGTTTGAAAAGCTCTCCAAGGTTGAACAGGGGCACCTGGATTTACTGGAAGAGGAACATGAGTGGCTGAGGAGATCGAAGGAACTTTTCACCATACACCGCTTTACCCTGCCAGCATAGGCACGGTTTCAAAATAAGAGGATCATTAAGCTAACATAGGGACTAGACTCTCCGGGGAAGCGATTATCCCTCCGACTTTTCTTGAGGAAAAGCCGGATGACGAGGCTAATCTAGACATTATGCTGGGGCCCAAGAATGACGCGGAGGAGTAATGCTTCCAGGTCGCCGTACGAGGCTCGCGAGAAATATTATATAACCCGGCTAAGAATTCACAAACTCAGATGCATATGCGAAAAGGAAAGGAGAAGATAGCCCAATGACTACTGCAGCACCCAGGCTAATCGACTATCCCAGCATCCAGTGGAATGCCGACTGGTGCAAACGCTGTTATATCTGCGTAGAGGCCTGCCCCAGGCAGGCGCTGGAGCTAAAGGACGATGCAATCATCGAGATAGAGGGCCGCTGCGACCGAACCGGACTATGTCAGAGGCTCTGCCCTGACATGGCCATCGAGGTCAGAGTGCCCAGGTCAAAGGGAGGAAGTCGATGAAGCACCTGGTTCAGGGCAATGAAGCCATCTTCCTCGGCGCACTCAGAGCGGGTGCAACCTTCTTCGCCGGCTACCCCATCACCCCTTCAACGGAGATCCTGATACTGGCCGCAGAGCAGGCCGCACAGAACCCTGATTTTAAGTTCGTCCAGAGTGAGGATGAACTGGCGGCCGCCAATGCCATAATCGGTGCATCGCTGGCCGGTGCCAAGTCCTTTACCGCTACCTCAGGTCCGGGCTTCAGCCTGATGCAGGAGGCTATCGGCTACGCTCAAGAGGTGGAGGTGCCGATGGTTATAGTGAACGTGCAGCGTGTCGGGCCAGCCACAGGGATGCCCACCATGCCAGCACAGCAGGATATCGAGCAGACAAACTACGGCAGCAGTGGTGACTACTACCCCATCGTTTTCTACCCCAACTCCGTTAAGGAATGCTATCGTTACGCAGTTATTGCGTTTAACGCTGCAGAAGAATCCCTATCGCCCACCATTCTATTGGGCGA
>JAAXQM010000204.1 GCA_012974295.1 Dehalococcoidales bacterium | reverse complement strand
ATATATAGCGACACTTGCTGACCCTGACCTCATCTACAGGCTCGGTCTACAGCCGTCAACATGGATGGAAAGGCCCTGGACATTATTGACCAACCTCTTTATCCACGGTGGCTTATGGCATCTGGCGGCGAACATGATAACCCTCTTCTTCTTCGGAAGGTATCTATCCATGATGGTAGGAGAGGCTAAGTTCCTCATCGTTTATTTCCTCGGAGGGATAATCGGTAACTTCTTTTTCATACTGCTGGGGCCATCAAACACCCTGGTCATTGGCGCATCGGGAGCCGTCTTTGCGGTGGGTGGAGCGTTCACCTTGCTGGCGCCGAAGATGAAAGTCTTTGTATTCCCCATACCGGTCCCACTTCCCCTATGGGTAGCAGTCATCGGCGGTTTCATCATACTATCCTTTCTCCCTTTCGTAGCATGGGAAGCTCATCTCGGCGGTCTGCTTGTCGGACTGGCGGCTGGTTTCTTCTTTAAAAAGCGCCAGCGCAATATGCCGGTGTTCCGTTAGATAGCCAACCAGCTTGCTTGACAACCAATGGCGCTGAGTATATCATCGTGCATCGTTCAGCCTGAACACGAGCGGTAGCGATGAGGTCGGTCGCTAGCCATTCTCCAAAATGAACCAGGTTGTTAATGGTATGAAACAAATTAATAATACAACTCCTCACAGAGCCTCCGAATATGACAGTGACATAAAAAAGACAGTTCCCTTCTACGATCTCTTTTACAGCGAAACTATTGACCTGGTAAGAATTGTAAGGCCCAATGTGGATGTTTGGCTTGATACAGGTTGTGGAACAGGAACATTCGTTAAAGAAGCACTTGCTCACTTCCCCGGTACAGTCTTTATAATGTCAGATCCATCCGAGAACATGCTTAACGAGGCCAAGAAGAAGCTAAGTTCCATCCAACCATCACGAATTCAGTTTATCGATGCTGTGGGTACCGAGAACATAACACCCGATGGTATCAAGCAGCCAGATGTAATAACAGCTATTCAGTCACATCACTATCTTGATGCAGATATGAGGCAAACCGCAACTCAAAGATGCATCAATCTATTGGCTCCGGGTGGCATTTACGTTACTTTCGAAAACATCCACCCATATTCAGCAGAAGGGGTTGAAATAGCTTTAAAACGCTGGACACGCTATCAGTTATCACAAGGCAGGGATGAAAAGTCAGTTGTAGAGCATAGGCAGCGTTTCAATAAAGCGTACTTTCCTATCAGCGTTGAAGAACACATCAAGCTGTTGAAGAAATGCGGATTTCGTGTTGCCGAGTTATTTTGGTACTCTCACCTGCAAGCCGGGTTCTATGCAATAAAATAATAGGCAACATTTATTATGGATGCCAACCGAATAATACTACGATATACCGCTTAACAAGTCACTGCAGCCGGCTGCGAAATTCAACGGTATACTAAAAAGAGGAATTCATTACAAGCAGATGAGGGCGAACATCATACGCGTGGCCCAGATCGTCACCGGCTTACTCGATCTATATCGCATCCGCAGCGATGCCATTAGCGAGTTACTTCCCAAAGAGATGAGTCGGATCGTTCGTCGGTTGCATCGGGGTTCCTTTGTTGCTACAATCTGGCTCAGTAGTAGTACACTGGGTAGTCACGTTAATTTGATGAGAGAGACAACCAGATGATCGAAATCGAGGAGATGCGCGAAAAATTCGATAACTCGCCGTGCGCTATTTTTCATGGCATGAGTCTTGTGGAACTCTCACCAGGGTATGCCAAGGTGAAGCTTGAGCTAAAAAAGGAGTTTCTAAACTGGGAGAATATGATTCATGGTGGCATTATTGCCACATTACTTGATCAGGCCTTTGGCTGCGCCTGCAATACATTGGAGTATATACATGTCGCTATCCAGATGAACATCCATTTTCTTGCCGCTGCGCCTGTTGGGGAGACTATCTATGCCGAATCCAGGGTTATACATGCCGGCAAGAGGGTGGGGGCATCGGAAATGACCGTCATCGATTCGAATGGAAAAACAATTGCCCGCGCGACAGGGACGACTGTCTCTATGGGACCACGAACCTGAACAATGGCTTAACTAGATTATTGCAGGTTGTTTTTACGAACGTATCTAGTGGAGTGATACCAGATGATTATTGAAATGAGCAGGGGCGCTACAAAGGATCAAGTCGATCATGTGGTAGAGAGAGCCCACTCCTTCGGCTTTGAGGTCCAGCTGAACCTGGGCACTGAGAAGACGGTGGTTGCGATTCTTGGCAGCGATACAGGCAAGGTACAGACGGATGCTTTTGCCGTTCTACCCGGTGTACAGAGTGTCACCCGAGTAATGAAGCCGTACAAGCTGGCCTCGCGAGAATTCCATAGTAAGCCAAGTAAAATCAACGTGTCGGGTGTTGAGATCGGGGGTCAGAGGGTAGTAATAATGGCCGGCCCTTGCGCTGTAGAGAGCGAGAAGCAGCTAATGGAGACGGCCAGGGCGGTAAAGGAATGCGGGGCTGCGATAGTAAGAGGCGGCGCTTTCAAGCCTCGTACCTCACCATTCAGCTTCCAGGGGCTGGAAGAGGATGCTTTGAAGATGTTGGTGAAGGTTAAATCTGATTTCGATATTCCCGTTATCACTGAAGTCTTAGACATCGAGAACGTAGAGTTAATAGCAAAACATGCCGATATATTACAGGTAGGGGCCCGCAATATGCAGAATTTCGCACTGTTGAAGAGGCTGAGCAAGCTAAGGCATCCCATCCTGTTGAAAAGGGGCCTTTCTGCTACTATCGCAGAATGGCTAACTGCTGCCGATTACCTTTTAGCCGAGGGTAATCGTCGAGTAATCCTATGTGAACGCGGAGTAAGGACCTTTGAAGACAGCGTCCGCTTCTCTTTGGATATCAGTTCTATTCCCGTAATCAAGCGTTTCAGCCATCTGCCAATCATCGTAGACCCCAGTCATGCTGCGGGGCATTTCGCATATGTGCCCAGCATCGCTAAAGCAGCGATAGCAGCCGGGGCGGATGGTTTACTGATAGAGGTTCACCCCAATCCGCAAGAAGCCTTGATCGACGGCCTGCAATCTTTGACGATCCCCGATTTCAAGCGGTTGATGACCGAGCTGAGAACTATCGCGGAGGCCGTGGGCAGGGTTATCTAGGGCTTGCAGCTGGTTCAAATAGCGGCAATTACACAACTTATACCAATTATTCGTGAAGCGCATGCCCTGATCTACTCATACCGGGGATCTGGGCCCCCCCAGCTTCAATAAATCCCACAAGATTGGGGAGTTAGGGGTTGGTTGAGACTATTTCAGTTGTCTCTCTTATTACCCTGAGAGGATGAAGGGCTACAGTGGAACTCAGGATGGAGCCACGTAAGAAACGAGCAGCACAATCGTACTATTATAGACCGTTGAAAAAGAGGTGCAGAATACTTCCTGCCGGGGGTCTGGGGTTGTCCCCCAGCTTTAAAAAGTCCCCCAAGATTGGGGGATATAGGGGGTTCATTCATACTATTCAGCCAATACAGTGAAACAAGTGATACTGAAAAGAGAGATGCTGAAACAAGTTCAGCATGATATGGGGGAAAAAACAGCTATAAGGGTAATTGAAGTGAGGAATATTATGTAAACCTGGATAGCCAACAACTTAGAGACCGCTGAAAAAGAGGTGCAGGATACTTCCTGC
>JAAXQM010000178.1 GCA_012974295.1 Dehalococcoidales bacterium | reverse complement strand
TGTCGTATGTAACCCGTTCAAGAGTCTCTTCTTCAGTCTTAATGGTTACAGGCAAACTGACCTTGGCTCTACGATGTTGACGTTTGTGTTCTTCCATAGATTCCTATTATATAGTAGGCATTCCTGAATAGCAAAACTATGGGTTAAAGTATGTTACCTACATTCTCGGAAGGCATTGTGGACCGTGATCAAAACGCTTACATTTGCCAGACATGATCAGATTGAAAAAAAACGGGATGTCAGTCTCCCCTTGTCTGGTCCGCCCCCTCACGTCAGCCCTGCTTTGCGCAGGGCAGTAATATAGCGCTCTATATCAGCCTTGTTCTTGTAAGGTAGTGTCTTCGCATAAGACTCAAGAGAGAACTTGGGATTTATTCTGAGAACTTCTTCCGCTGCAGCATTAGCTTCAGCTTCTCTGCCCAATGAACTGTACGAAGCGGAGAGAAATGCGTGGGCAGGCAGATAATTGGAGTTACGATCGAGTGCCTTCTTAGAAGCTAGAATGGCCTCATCGTACTGCCCTGTCATGAAATAGGCACGACCCAACCAGTTCAAATAGTTAATTCGAGGGAATGGATCGAGGCGTATGGACCTTTTGAAGTAGATAATGCTTTCTTCCCACCTGCCCGAACAGCCCAAAACCCCCGCCAAAGTACCAAGGGCGAGAGCCGAATTGGTATTGAGAGCGACAGCTCGCTCAGCCTCAACGATTGCCTTCTCGTACTGCCGTTTCACCAGGTAGACGGCACTCAATAAGGTGCGGGCATACTCCAAGGAGTCATTCATTTCGAGGGCCTTTTGCGCGTATTCAAAGGCCATCTTTGCAGATTTGGGACGAGACTCAGTCCAGCCAAACCTTGCATCAAAGAAGTGAGTCCAACCCAGATACGCGTAGGCGCCTGCAAAACCCGGATCCAAGGTAATGGCTTCCTCAAGTAACTGCCGCGCTTGGGCAACATCCTCTCTCGTGTACCTCAAGATATAAGCGCGTGCCTCCTGAGATTTTTCATAGGCCGCAAGATTGGTCGTCTCATGTTTCACCACCAGACGGGCCTGCTCGCCCCGTGAGAGCTTTACTTGCATAGCCTTCATAATCTCCATGGTAATGTCATCTTGTATGACGAATATATCTCCCGGCTCGCGGTTGTATCTTTCCGACCAAAGGTGATGTCCTGTGGTTGCATCGATCAGCTGGGCCGTGATTCGAATCCGATCGACAGTTTTCTGTACGCTGCCTTCCAGAACATACTTTACACCTAAATCCTCGGCGACTTCTTGAACCTTCACCGGCTTGCCTTTGTAGGTAAACGTCGAGTTGCGGGCAATTACAAATAAATTTGGGACCTTGGATAGACCGGTTATGATTTGATCGGTAAGCCCATCGCTAAAATACTCTTGCTTTGGATCGTCGCTCATGTTGGTGAAGGGCAGCACTGCAATGGACGGTTTATCGGGTAATGGGAACGCCATTTTTTCTACAGAGGCAACCTCCAAGCGAGGAGCGCGGAAGTAAAACTGCCAGATGGCTACAGCCGCTCCCACAACTAGGATAGCCATTAAGGCCAGAGCCATATTGCGCCATGTCCTCCCCACAGCCTTTTTCGCTTTGATAACTCTGTGGGCGGCAGCACCTGGAAACGATAAAATCCGATATACCCGCACAGGCTTTGGGATGTTCTTGACAGCTTGCTCCCCCAGATACTCGTATTCTAGCCCTAGCTTGGCCTCGATAGCGTCATACACGGTCCCAGATATGCAGATGCCTCCCCCCTCAGCCAACCCCTCCACTCGGGCAGCTATATTGACCCCATCACCGTAAATCCGCTCTCCCTCTTCAATGACATCCCCAAGGTTTATCCCGATGCGAAACTCCATCTTGCGCTCGCTGGGTAATTCAGCGTTCCGTTCGGCTAGCTCCCGCTGGATTTCCACAGCGCAGTTCACACCATCCACCACACTGGCAAACTCAGCCAAGATGTTATCGCCAGGAGAGTCCACTACCCGACCCCTGTACTGTTGGATGAGCTGGGCCATCGCCGCACGGTAGGCGGTTATGGTGCGCACGGTCGCCTCCTCATCCTCTCTCATGAGACGGCTGTAATCCTTGACATCGGCACTTAGTATTGCGGTGAGCTTACGTTTGAAGTCTTCTGTAGCCATGCCAATATCTCCTTTAGGGGTTGGAGAGGACAAGCTAACAAAAGCGGAGTGTTTGAGCAGGGTAAGGGCAGGTCAGATTCAGGGATATTATCGCTTGAGAATTCGTCGGAGATGGAGAATTGAACTTGTTTCAGGTTAGGCGATGGAGGTGGTTGTTGTCAAGCAAAGACGCCATCTTGAGGCTTTTTGGGAGGGCGTTAAAAAAAGAGGAAGCAATTGGACATTACATCCCTTAATTCACACTATCCCCCTGGTAAGTTCAGCACAGAATGTTGAGAAGAAAAAAGCGGAGCCGAAGCTCCGCAGTGTTCTTTGAAAAATGAATAGAGTAGCTGGGCTGTGCCCTTGAATGCCCCCGATTAACGCCATATTATCTCGGCATCATTTCTGAGCGGCAGTCGTTGATATTTGAATTTCGGATAACCCACCATCATTGCCCCGAAATTAACATTTCCTTCAGGAAGTCCCAGTTCTTGTTGCATTGGCGGCCACAAGGTTGCTGCTAGATGAAAAAAACCTGCCCAACATGCCCCGAGATCAAAAGACGAAGCAGCCAGTTCTAAATATGTTAAGGCAATCGTACAATCAACAGGAGCTATTTGAACTTCTTTATGAGCATGGGTAACGATTATATGGGGTGCATTTCTGCATATGGGGTCATTTCCTTTTTCCCAAGAAGAAACGACCCGATTCAGGTGCAAGGCGGCAACGAATGGTGAATCTTCTTTAATTAAGTAGCGCATCCAATCGATAACAAATTCAGTCATCCTTTGGACTTCATCCTTCTCATATATAACCAGCCATCTAACAGGTTGAAAGTTATGTGCCGAGGGGGCAAAGCTTGCTACATCAATTAATTTTGTCAGAATCTCTTGCCCAACCTGCTTGTTTTTGTAATTCCTTATAGACCTTCGATAACGTAAAAAATGCTCGACTTGTTCTGGGCCAAATAACCAGTCGTCATTTACTGATTGGCAATCTTCGGGTTTCATAATTGTGTGAGACATGGCACCGTGTGGACAAACAGCCACACAATGTCCACATCTGATACACAGTTCATCTCCACCATCTACAAGGGAAGGAAATGCATCCTTGTCTTTAAATTCGATGATTCCCGCAGGGCATACTTCAGCACAAATACCATCACGTTTACATTTTTCTTGATCTACGGTTAACAGGCTCATAATCTTATCCGTTCCTTATCATAATAGGTTATTTTGATTTATTGAGTTTTTTCCCTGCATATTGTCGGATTGCACAGATTTCCGGAGCCGCAGCTCCGTAAGTTAAAGCCCCACCTAAAAAGTAGGAGAGTTTGCATATTAACGATTAGGTTTGACGGCTTGGTCTAGCTGCGGTGGAGATGACTGGTTGCGTTTCCATATAATGCCTGTCGGTATCTAAAGAGCTGGTCGGCCCGTTTAACTGCCGATAAATATTCACAATCAATTCGAGGTTTGCCTCAACCGTGAAATTCCATCGGAGTCCCTGGACATTCTCTCGCACAACAACTGCTTCTGGAGCC
>JAAXQM010000222.1 GCA_012974295.1 Dehalococcoidales bacterium | reverse complement strand
CTTCAGTGTGAGGTACTGAACCAGGTCAGCGCGGACAAGCTAAAGGTCGTGGATACCATGAATTTCTGGATTCGGGGTAAAAGTGATTCCCTGACCCGTGCCATAAGTTCGGTGGATATCGCCATCATGGACGAATCTGAGGCGCGCTTGCTTTCGCAAAGCCATAACATATTTTCCGCCGCCAGAAGTATTCTCAAGATGGGCCCCAAAACGGTGATCATAAAGAGAGGTCAATATGGAGCTATCATGCTCAGCGGCGATGATCATTTTGTAGCTCCGGCCTATCCCATATACGAGTTCAAGGACCCCACTGGGGCTGGGGATAGCTTTGCTGGAGGCTTCCTTGGTTATCTGGACCAGGTAAAAGAGTTCACCCCCCAGATATTGAGGCAGGCCGTTATCCACGGCACCGCTGTAGCCAGCTTCACCATCTCTGAGTTCAGTATCGATGGTCTCCGATCCCTGACTAAAGCTGATATCGAGAGAAGATACTACGAACTCCAGAAATGCACGCATTTTGAAAATAAGGAGTGTATTATATGAAATCTGATATCAAGGATCCTTCCCTGGCCAAAGAGGGGATGCTACGGATTGAGTGGGCTTCTCGGGAGATGCCTGTGCTCAATCTAATCCGTGAACGCTTCGCCCGTGAGAAACCCCTCAAGGGGGTATGCCTAGCTGCCTGTCTCCATATCACCACCGAGACAGCAAACCTTGCGTACACGCTTAAAGAGGGTGGTGCTGACCTGGTCCTCTGTGCATCTAATCCCCTCTCTACCCAGGATGATGCCGCCGCTGCTATGGTGGAAGAGTATGGAATCCCTGTCTATGCAATTAAGGGGGAGGATAACGAGACATACTATAAGCACATCAACGCCGCTCTCGACTACAGCCCTCGTATTACGATGGACGATGGTGCTGATTTGGTAAGCATAATTCATAAAGATCGCCCAGAACTCATTGGTAATATTATCGGAGGCACTGAAGAGACTACTACCGGGTGTATCCGATTGAGAAGCATGGCACAAGAGGGGAAGCTCCTGTATCCCATCATTACAGTGAATGACGCAGATACAAAGCACTTCTTCGATAACCGATATGGCACAGGCCAGAGCACCGTCGACGGTATCACCAGGGCCACCAATATCCTTTGGGCGGGAAAGAAGGTGGTGATCTGCGGCTATGGCTGGTGCGGCAGGGGGGTGGCGATGAGGGCGCGTGGCATGGGGAGCCATATAATAGTAACCGAGGTTGAGCCTATTCGCGCCCTGGAAGCGATAATGGATGGCTATAGCGTGATGCCCATCGCAGAGGCGGCAAAGGTAGGCGACATATTCATTACGCTATCTGGAGATATCCACGTCCTCGACAGTGCACACTTCTCTTCGATGAAGGATGGGGCGATCGTTGCCAACAGCGGACATTTCAATGTGGAGATCAACATCCCTGCTTTAGAGAAGATGGCAAAATCCAAGCGACCCCTTCGTCCTTACATCGATGAATACACACTTCCCGATGGCAGGCGAATCATTCTCCTTGGCGAGGGACGGCTGATTAACCTTGCTGCTGCTGAAGGACATCCGGCAAGCGTCATGGATATGAGCTTCGCCAATCAGGCGCTCTGTGTTGAGTATATGGTTAAGGGAAGAAAGAGCGAGCCCGGGGTCTACCCCGTACCTAAAGACATCGATCGTGAGGTTGGTAGATTAAAACTGGCCTCCATGGGCATATCTATTGATACACTTACTGAGGAACAGACTAAATACCTAGAGAGCTGGGAGGAAGGCACATAAACAAAAAGGAGACAGAAATGACATCTTTTATGAGCGCACCATCTCAATTTATCACCTCTGAATCAGTGACCGAAGGCCACCCCGATAAACTATGTGATATTATCTCAGATACTATACTCGACACAATCCTGGCCCAGGATCCTATGGCCAGGGTGGCCTGCGAAACCGTAGCGACCACCGGGCTGGTAGTTGTTATGGGAGAGATAACTACCGACTGCTATGTGGAGATGCAGGATGTGGTGCGCCAGGTGTTGAGAGAAATAGGCTATACCCGTGCTAAATACGGATTTGACTGTGATACCTGTGGCGTAATGGTCTCAATCAAGGAGCAGTCGAAGGACATCGCTTTAGGAGTAGACAAGTCGCTTGAGATCAAGAGCGGTAAAGGTGATAACGATTATGAGACCGTTGGTGCTGGCGATCAAGGGATGATGGTGGGATTTGCCTGCAATGAAACACCCGAGTTTATGCCCATCACTATCTCCCTGGCACACAAGCTATGCAAGCGTCTGGCAGAAGTTAGGAAGGACGGTACCCTTCACTACCTGCGCCCCGATGGTAAATCACAGGTAACCGTAGAGTATTCCAAGGGCGTTCCTCAACGCGTCGATACTGTCATTATTGCTGCTCAGCACCATCCCAATACCAGCCACGAAACAATAAATAACGATATTCTTGAACATGTTATCAAGCCGGTGATTCCGTCGTCCTTGCTTGATAAAAATACGAAGTACTATGTCAATGCCACGGGACGCTTCGTTGTTGGTGGCCCCATGGGTGATTGTGGTCTCACGGGGCGTAAGATACTGGTAGATACATATGGCGGCATCGCCAGGCACGGTGGAGGCTGTTTCTCGGGCAAGGATCCCACAAAGGTGGACCGTTCTGCAGCCTATGCGGCGAGGTATGTGGCCAAGAACCTGGTGGCAGCAGGACTCGCTGATCGGCTTGAAATCCAGGTCTCTTATGCAATTGGAGTGGCTCATCCCATTTCTATCGCTTTAGAGACCTTTGGCACCGGTCACGTTGCCGATGATGTTATTGTTGGCCTGATCAATAAGCATTTTGACCTTCGCCCCGGTGCGATCATCGATCATTTAAAGTTACGACGCCCCATTTACAAACAAACCGCTAGCTACGGCCATTTCGGTCGCACCGATATCGATGTTCCATGGGAGAAGACCGATAAGGCGGCTCTACTGAGGTCTGAGGCTGGACTATAAAGGCGAATATAAAATTAATACGTGTCTCACAACTGAGTACTGTATGAATAAAGCCAGACCATGGTAGCATAGGCGGAAGGGTTTATAGAAGTGAAGGCGGTACTTCTGGTCGGTGGTGAGGGAACGAGGCTGCGCCCCCTTACTCTAAATACGCCCAAGTCCATGGTGCCTATTGCCAACAGGCCATTCCTTGAACATATGATCGAATACCTGAAGGGGCATGGCATCGATGATATCATCCTGACCCTCTGTTACCTCCCGGATCGCACCCGGCTACATTTTGGCGATGGCAGCAACTTTGGAGTAAAGCTAACCTACGCGCTGGAAGATACCCCCCTGGGAACCGCAGGAGCAGTAAAAAATGTTGCGGAATGTCTTGATGAGACCTTCTTTGTCTTTAACGGTGATACATACACTGACATAGACCTCACGGCGATGATGGAGTTTCACCACAACAGTGGGGCAAAGGTTACAATTGCCCTAACCCCGGTAGAGGATCCCACTATCTATGGTGTTGTTGAGACAAGTGCAGAGGGCAGGGTGCAGCGATTTATTGAGAAACCACATCGTGATGCAGTGACTACCAATATGATCAATGCAGGCGCGTATATTATTGCACCTGAGGTGCTGAGCCACATCCCCAATGGATTGAACTTCAGCTTTGAGCATGGTCTCTTTCCTCTTCTGCTGAAGAGGGGCGACCCGGTTTACGGCTTCCAATCCGATGCCTATTGGATCGATATTGGTACCCCTGAGAAATACCTTATGCTTCACCATGATCTGCTCGAAGGACGAATAGCCAGGGTATTCCCTGGCAAACCCGCTGGCGAGGGGATATGGCTCGAAGAGGACTGTAATATCCACACACAGGCCCAGCTTGAAGGAACAGTAATAATCGGCAGAAACTGCGTTATTGGTTCCATGGCGCATATCAAGGGCCCCTCAATCATTGGGCACAATTGTATAATTGACGCTGACAGCCTTGTTGATGGGTCAGTAATTTGGCAAAATGCTCAACTTGGCCAGAAGGTATCGATTAGGAATTGTGTAATCGGTGAAAATGTCGTCATTGGGGAACGAACTCAGTGTATGGAAGGCTGCGTATTGGGTAGTAACGTGGTCGTGGGGAGCGATCAAATACTGGAACAGGGCATAAAGGTTTGGCCAGACGAAAATCCTTAACACCCTTTGGTCCAACCATGAGAGGTCTTGGGGAAGACATTCATAATATTTGCAGTAGTGTAGCGATAATGGGGAAAATACTCCAAATGTTCTGCTAGAATAGTATAGAGAAAGGGTTTAAATTGACCGCTCCTATTAAATTTGGTACCGATGGCTGGCGGGGAATCATCGCCGATGATTTCACCTTCGAAAACGTGAGGATATGTGCCCAGAGTGCAGCCGATTACCTTACCGGTGCTGGGCTTGCTCATAGGGGCCTGGTCGTGGGCTATGATACCAGGTTTGCCTCTGAGGACTTTGCTGCAGCCGCTGCCGAGGTAGTCGCCGCTAACGGGATCAGGGTTTACCTTTGCCAACAGGCCACCCCTATACCGATAATTAGCTATGCCATCCTGATGCAGCAGGCCGGGGGTGCGATTGTCATTACTGCCAGCCACAACGCGGCATCCTGGAATGGCTTCAAGTACAAGCTGGAGAATGCCAGCAGCGCTTCTCCAGAGGTTGTCACCGAGCTGGAGAGTCATATCTCTCGTATTCAGGCTGGCGGTGTTGTTAAGCAGATGCCACTGGATCAGGCTTTAAAGGAGGGAATAGTTACGAAGTTCGACCCTTCCCCTACATACATACAGCATATAGGAGAGTTGGTTGATCTGGAAAGGCTGCGCCACAGTGGCCTCAAGGTAATAGTGGACTCGATGTATGGGGCAGGGATAGGATATTTACGTAGCATCCTAAGCGGGGGTACGACACAGGTTACGGAGATACATGGCAAGCGAAATCCGTTATTCCCTGGACTACAACCCGAGCCTATAGCCTCAAACTTAGGTGAGCTTTCCATGAGGGTGAAAGAAGATGGTGCCGGCGTAGGTCTAGCTACCGATGGTGATGCCGACCGTATCGGTATCATGGATGAGCGGGGTGAATTTCTTACTACCCTTCAGGTCTTTACTTTACTGGCCCTCTATCTTTTGGAGGTTTGCGAAAAACGCGGCGCGATAGTAAAGACGATAACACAGACAAGCATGCTCTATCGATTGGGAGAGCTTTACGGGGTACCGGTCTATGAAACTCCCGTAGGCTTCAAATACGTAGCCCCAAAGATGCTTGCCGAGGATGCTCTGATCGGAGGTGAAGAGAGCGGCGGTTTTGCCTACCGCGGCCACATACCGGAACGTGATGGCATTCTTTCCGGCCTCCTCTTTCTTGACCTGATGGTCAGTAAACAAAAAAGCCCGTCTCAACTGTTGGAATACCTATATAGTAAGGTAGGCCCCCACTATTACAAGCGCATTGACATCGATTTCCCCGCTAGTGAAAGAGAGGTAATCGCCGATCGTCTTAATATGAGCAGGCCTAGCCATATTAAGAACACTGCGGTCACCGGGATAGAGACAAGCGATGGCTTCCGCTTCCTGCTAGCGGATCGAAACTGGCTGTTAATACGCTTTTCTGGAACTGAACCTATCCTTCGCGTCTATGCCGAGAGCGACAGCATTGCCCGGGTTGATGGATTTCTCGAAGCGGGAAGAGAAATGGCGGGTGTTTAGATTATGTCGAGTTTGGATACCGCAGAAGTCTATAACAAGTTTGATCCCTCCAATATGATAGGCCGCATTGGTGAATTGCCGCAACAGTGTAAAAAGGCGTGGCAGCTTGCACTCGATATACCGCTGCCCTCCGATTATTGCAACGTAGATAAGGTGATAATCCTGGGGATGGGGGGATCCGCTATCGGTGGCGACCTTGTACAAACAATGACCTTAGAGAAAAGTAGTATTTCAGTTCTGGTTAATCGTGATTATCATTTACCACAATCTGTTGATGAGAAGACCTTAGTCATCGCCTCAAGCTATTCTGGTAATACAGAGGAAACCCTGTCCGCCTTCTCCCAGGCGCTCCTAACACCCGCAAAGAAACTGGCCATTACTACCGGGGGAAGGTTGCAGGCCCTCTGTGCGGAGAAAGGCATTCCTTTATACACCTTCCACTATGATGCGGAGCCACGCGCCGCCTTGGGGTACAGTTTTTTTTCGCTCCTGGCTATTTTCCGAAAACTAGGTTTTATAGCTCTCGAGGAGCATGAAGTAAATGAAACGATAACGGTTCTTGAGAAGTTATCGAATGAATTTGACAAGGGTGCCTCGCTCCAAGATAATCAGGCTAAGCAGCTAGCAACCAGGCTTTGGGGGCATTTGGTAGTTATATATGGGGCAGGTACACTCTCTAAGGTTGCCTACCGCTGGAAGACCCAACTCAATGAGTGTAGCAAGGTCTGGGCTTTCGCTGAATACTTTCCCGAGTTGAATCATAATGCAGTAGTTGGCTATAGATTCCCCTCATGGCTTAATCATAAGACCTTTGTGGTCATGCTATATTCTTCTTCCCTTTTTCCACGTATCCTATCACGCTATAAGGCCACCGGTGAACTTCTGAAAGATGCCGGGGTAACTTATGAATTGGTGGAGGCTAAGGGTAAGAGCCCCCTGAGCCAGATGATGAGCGCGGTCATTCTTGGTGATTATGTTAGCTACTACTTAGCCCTATTGAATGATGTTGATCCATCCCCCGTAACAGCCATCGATTATCTGAAGGGAAGACTCGCTGAGGCCGACACTTATTGAAAAAACACAGATATTTGTGTTGAAAGGGGCATAATTATGGATTTTAAATTCACCCCAGAGGAAGAAGCCTTTCGCCAGGAGGTGCAACGATTTATAAAGGAGGAGCTGCCACCGACGCCGGGGGATTGGGGAACGCTGGAGTCTGAGTTTGATCCCCAGAACTTTGAATTTACCAAGCAGGTAGCGAAGAAGCTAGGGGACAAGAAATGGCTAGCCATGAACTGGCCCAAAGAGTATGGCGGGCTAGAGGCTTCTCCAATTGAGCACATGATCTTTAAGGAGGAGGCAACTTATCACCAGGTCCCAGGCATCGACATGGGCGTTGGCGGGATAACGTGGGTTGGCCCAACCCTTCTCATACTGGGTAATGAGGAGCAAAAGAGGGAACACCTTCCGCCACTCGCCGCGGGGGAGAGATGGTGGTGCACCATGTATAGCGAGCCAGGGGCTGGATCGGACATGTCTAATGTGACGTGCCGTGCTGTACTACAGGGAGACGAATATATCATCAATGGGCAGAAGGTATGGACCAGCGCGGCTCATATTGCCGATTGGGGCTGGATGCTGGTCAAGACCGATCCCGATGCCCCCAAGAAGCACCATGGCATCAGCCTCCTCCTTGTCGATATGAAGACACCGGGAATCACCGTACGCCCCCTGTTAAACATGGCCGGTCATCTCTTTTTCAACGAGGTATTCTTCGACAATGTGCACGTCCCAAAAAGGAACTTGATAGGAGAGGAGAACCGCGGCTGGTATTATATTATGATTGCCATGGGTTTCGAGAGAACCATGGGCGTTGTGTTCGCTGCAGCCGCCCAACGACTCATCGATGAGTTGGTAGGGTTTGCCAAGGGAACCATAGTAAATGGACTTCCTCTGAGCAAAAATCCCTCCATTAGACAGAAACTGGCAGATCTGGCCATTGAGGTCGAGATTGCCCGCGTGATAGGCTATCTTATCGTTTCGCAGCAGACAAAAGGTGAACTACCCGGCTATGAAGCTCCTATGATTAAGGTATTCGCCTCTGAAACACTTCAGCGAATGACTGATGTGGGAACCGAAATAATGGGGCTCTATGGGCAGCTGTGGCTCGGCTCTAAATGGGCTCCCCTCCAGGGGATGATGGCGGATACTTATATGAACTCAACTGGTATGCTCATAGCAGCAGGTACCTCGGAGATACTGCGCAATATAATTGCCGAGAGAGGGCTGGGGTTGCCAAGGAGTGTTTGATATTTTATCTCTTGGTATATTGCTTTGCTTTGCGGGCACGGACCAGGCCGGGCTTCTTCCGTTCCTTCACTCGAGGGTCACGGGTAAGTAGCCCATAAGTGCGAAGTAGAGGAATCAGGTTTCTGTCAGACACCACCAGTGCACGGGCAATCCCATGTCGAATAGCACCAGCCTGCCCGGCGTAGCCACCACCGCTCACCTTAACACTAATACTGAACTTTTCAACGTTATCGGTCACCACCAGCGGTTCAAGGATAACCTTCCTAAACCTTTCCTGAAATATTACTTGCTCATAAGGCTGTCCATTAACCACAATTGCACCTGCTCCCGGAAACAGCCTAACCCGAGCTACAGCGTTCTTCCTTCTGCCTGTGGCATATAAGTAGCCTTTCTCGTTCAACTATGCCCCCTTCTCCGTACTTCCTGCACTTTGACCATCCACTTCATCGGGCTTCTTAACCTGAGCCTGATGGGGATGCGTATCTCCCTGATAGATCTTGAGTCTCTTCATCATAGCACGTCCCTGCCGATTGTGGGGCAGCATTCCCTTCACCGCAGATTCGATCACTCTGGTGGGGTAAGTCTCCATCATTCTGGCAAAGGTGGTGCTCTTAAGCCCGCCGGGATAATTGGAATGACGATAGTACATTTTCTGCTGTGCCTTTTTACCTGTCACTCTAACCTTTGCTGCATTTAACACAATAACGTAGTCTCCAGTGTTAAGGTGATAGGTATATGTAGGCTTATGTTTACCCAAGAGTAATATGGCTATCTCAGATGCCAGTCGACCCAGGGTCTTTCCCGAGGCATCGAAAACATGCCATTGTGGCGCGAGGTCTGCGAATTTAGTGCTATAGGTTTTCATTGCAGCCCACCAGGGTAATTAACATTTAATAAACACAGCCCATGTCCCGGCAGCGTTGGCCCCGCTATAGCAGGCTCTTTTGACCATAAAATATCTTTAAATTCTGTCACGTTACTTTTCCCCACTCCTACTTTTACTAGGGATCCCATGGTACGCCGTACCTGATGTGTTAAGAAGGAATTGGCCTGCACATGGCAGCTCACTAAATCGCCCTCTCTATCCACCATCGCCCGATAAACAGTACGCACAGTACTCTTTCTACCGCCAAGCGAAGTGGCAAAGGGAGCGAAATCATGTGTGCCCACTATGGCCTGGCATGCCTCGTTCATGGCTTCAATCTCCAGGGTCCTAGGTACAAAATAACTAGTCCGCCGCATGAGTGGAGAAGATGTGGAGCTATTCCAGATATAGTAGCAATACTCCCTGCTTAAAGCATCTCTCCTGGGATCGAAATCATCGTCTACCGAAAAAGCATCCCTAACCGAAATATCATCCGGCAGGTAGTGGTTCAGCGCCCGGGCGATGGTTTTCGGAGGAAGCGGTGAATCCGTTCTAAAGGCAACCACCTGCCCTTTAGCATGCACTCCCTGGTCCGTGCGGCCAGCATATGAAATGCGAATCTCCTCACCAGTAACTACCATCAATACACGCTCAAGCTCACCCTGAATGGTGGGCTCCCTTGTCTGAATCTGAAATCCATGATATCTGGTGCCTTCATATTCAACAATGAGGGCAATCTTCATTATTACTCCACCAATTCCAGCCGCGCCATGGACGCGTTATCGCCCAGGCGAGGCCCAAGTTTTGTTATCCTAGAATAGCCGCCGGGGCGCTGCGCATATTTAGGGGCAATTTCATTAAACACTTTCTCTACTACTTTCGAATCCGTTATAAAAGCGATAGCCTGGCGGCGGTTATGTAGAGTTCCGCCCTTCCCCAGTGTTATCATCTTATCCGCCATGCCCTGGATCTCTTTGGCTTTGGCTTCAGTGGTCACGATCTTTCCATATCTTAAGAGGTCAGTAACCAGGTTCCGATACATCGCAACCCGGTGGCCTGTCGGCCTGGATAACGTCCGACCAGCAATATGGTGTCTCATGGATTAAGAATCCTCCGCTGGTCCATTTTCATCGTACTCCCCCTCATCAATCTCAGTATCCAGGGCTGGTTCACCTTCCACCTGTCCCACATCGTCTTTCTCATCCTCCTCAGAAACAAACCCCCTCTCCCTTAGCTGCTCATTCACCTCATCAAGTGTCCTCTGCCCAAAATTCTTTATATTAAGCAATTCTCTATCGGTCTTTTCAAACAGCTCTCCCACTTTGGTAACCCCAGATCTCTTTAAGCAGTTCGCTGTACGCACAGAAAGGCCAAGCTCCTCAATAGGCATATTGTACTGCTCCAAAGGTATGGGCAGCCGAGGCTGTTTTTCCCCTACCCTCAGGGGGACTCTTGCGAGCTCATAAAAAAGCTGGAATTGTTCCATTAGAAGATGAGCGCTCCGACTCACCGCTTCAACTGGTGATATTGTGCCGTCAGTCCACACATCCAGAATAAGCCTCTCGTAGCTGAGTTGCCCCACGTTGATCTTCTCGATCCTATAGTTAACCTTACGTACGGGCGTAAAGACAGCATCGAGGGGAATCACCCCGATAGGTTGCCCTTCTGTTTGCTCACCAGACCGATAACCCTGGCTTGCAGGTCGATATCCCTTATCCTGTTCTACATTGAACTCCACGAACAGCTTGGCTTCAGGGGAATCCAAGAGGGCCAAATGGTGCTCTGGATTCACCACCTCAAACTCGGCTGAGAGATCGAGGTCACTGGCAAAAACACTACGCTCCCCTTCAGCTCTCAGTGTGAGTTTACCTTCATCGGATGTGAGAGGGCGAAGCCTAATTGCCTTAACATTCAGGAGAAAATCTATTACATCCTCCCTCATATAAGGTACAGTGGAGAACTCATGCTGCACTCCCTCAATCTTGACCCAAGTTACCGCAGCACCTTTAAGGGAGCTGAGGAGCGTTCGTCGCAGGGCATTGCCCATAGTAATGCCAGACCCCCTCTCAAGAGGCTCGGTGACGAATTGGCCATATTTGTCAGATATTGCCGCACATTCTATTTGGGGTATCACGACTTCAGACAAGTGGTTACCTCCAATAAACTATCGCGAATAATACTCAACGATTACCTTCTCATCTATCTTATGATCGATTTCATTGCGGTTAGGGAATGCCATAACGCGACCTGAGAGGTTATCATTATCCAGGCTAAGCCACTCAGGAACTATCTTGCCCGGGATCTGGTCAATCATTATCTCATAGTATTTCGTTCTGGTACCCCTTTCCTGCCACGCTACTACATCACCTACCTTTACTATGCATGAGGGGATATCCGTTTTGCGCCCATTCAAACTAATATGACCATGGCATACTATTTGTCGAGCTTGTCTTCTAGAATCGGCAAAACCGAGTCGAAAGACCACGTTATCGAGCCTCATCTCCAGAATCTGGAGCATATTTTCGCCTGTGAGCCCGGGTCTCTTCCCCGCCTCAGCAAAATGCTTGCGAAACTGCCTTTCCATCAGTCCATAGGTATGTCTCGCCTTCTGTTTCTCCCTTAGCTGGAGAGCGCGATCAGATATTTTCCGGCGCTGGGGTCGCCCCCGCCCTGGGGGTAGACTACGTTGATCTACAGCACACTTTTTACCGGTGCACCGATCCCCTTTCAACATAAGTTTCTCACCCTGCCGCCGGCAAAGCCGACAGGCCGGTCCTATATAGCGAGCCAATTTACAACCTCACTCTCTCTCCCCGATGTAATCAAAGACCATCGTATAGTCATCACCATGAATGTTTTACTCATACCCTCCTTCGCTTTCTCGGACGGCAGCCGTTGTGAGGAATAGGAGTTACATCCCTGATTCCCGTAACTGTGAGTCCCGCTGATTGTAGAGAGCGGATAGCCGCTTCACGCCCGCTCCCCGGCCCCTTCACATAGACCTCAACCTGCTTTAGCCCATGCTCCATCCCTTTCCTTGCCGTCTGTTCCGCAGCAAGCTGGGCCGCATAGGGGGTTCCCTTACGCGATCCTTTAAAACCAGCGGTACCTGAACTTCCCCAGGCAATGGCATTGCCCGAGACATCTGTAAGGGTGATGACGGTATTATTGAACGTGGATTGGATATAGGCACGCCCTTTTTGAACGGCCTTTCTTTCCCTTTTTTTAATTCGTGTTACTTTCTTCTTATCTGCCATAGCCCCTCTCTACTTCCTTGTTATGGAGCGGCGGCGCCCTGCAACAGTTTTACGGGCACCTTTTCTAGACCGAGCATTAGTTTTAGTGCGCTGCCCATGAACAGGCAACCCGCGGCGATGCCGGATACCACGATAGCTACCGATCTCGATGAGTCTCTTAATATTGAGATTAACCCTACGCCTTAGTTCCCCTTCTACCTCATATTCGTGATCGATAGCCTCCCTAATCTGGCTCACCTCCCCTTCACTGAGATCATTGACCTTCGTATCAGGGTCGATTCCAGTTTGCAACAATATTTTCTGGCTTGTGTGCCGTCCAATACCATATATGGCGCATAATCCAATCTCGACACGTTTGTTCTTGGGGAGGTCTACACCTGCTATCCTTGCCATCGTTCCGTCCTTTTCGTTTCGCCCCTCTTTTCTTAACTTCTACTATAACCGAAAGACGTACTAACCCTGCCGTTGCTTATGTCTGGGATTCTCACAGATTACCCTAACCACACCCCTGCGCTTCACCACCTTACATTTATCACATCGCCGCTTAACCGAAGCCTGAACCTTCATATTTAGCTCCTAATGTCGTACATAAATCTATCTAAAACGATAGGTTATCCTGCCCCTGGTAAGGTCATAGGGGGAAAGTTCCACTAATACCTTATCGCCTGGAAGGATCTTAATATAATGTATCCTCATTTTCCCTGAAATATGTGCAAGTACCTTGTGCCCGTTGGCCAGCTCAACACGAAACATCGTGTTGGGAAGAGGCTCAACCACCTTTCCCTCGACCTCTATAGCTTCCTTTTTTGACATATCTTACGCTTAACTAAACCTGGTGAGTATCTCAGCCTCACCATCGCTTATTGCAATAGTATTCTCGAAATGTGC
>JAAXQM010000088.1 GCA_012974295.1 Dehalococcoidales bacterium | reverse complement strand
ATTCTGAAGATAGCCGGTGGCTCGCTTGCTGTCGGAGTAATCGATAGTGTAATGAGCGTTAAGGAGCTAATCGATTGCATCATCCATGATGCCGAACAGATGCTCCGGCAGAAGGGAAACCTGGGAAAGTTGATGGTGTAGGTATTTGGTGATACGGCCAAGCTAAGGGAGACTACCGAAATAGTCTCAATCAACCCCCTGTATCCCCCAATCTTGGGGGACTTCTTTAGCTGGGGGACACCCCCAGACCCCCGGCAGGAAGTATTCTGCACACCTTTTTCAGCGATCTCTAAAAAATCAGTATCCCTATCTGTATAGTCTCACCACGTGTTGTTCTCCAAATCTGCAGATCACAGACATTCCTTCACCCTCTGCGCGAGAGAACGAGTCATACCAACCACTGCCGTAATATCGTCTATATCGGCCTCCTTTATCGCTTTAACCGAGCCAAATTCCTTTAGCAGTGCTCTCTTTCGCTTGGGACCGATTCCATGCACGTTATCCAAAGCTGATGCCATCGCTTCGCTTCGCCGCACCCTGTGGTGATAACCTAGCGCAAAGCGATGCGCTTCATCCCTTATTCGCTGCACCAGATGTAAAGCCGCCGATGTACGGGGAAGGATTATGGGATCGCTGATACCGTGGCGGAATAACTCCTCGTTCTCTTTTGCAATGCTGGCAACGGGGATAAAGTCCACCCCTATCGCCCTCATCGTATCGATGGCAGTATTCAGATGTCCCCTGCCGCCATCGATAAGTACCAGGTCGGGGATTATGGCCCAAGATGATGTATCGTCGCCTTTAAACCCCTCGGCCTTCTTGAAGCGCCGCTTCAACACCTCCCGAATCATGTCGTAGTCATCGGCTCCTTCCACAATCTTAATACGAAATCGGCGATAGTGCGCTCTCATAGGTTGTCCCTCCTGGAAAACTACCATGCCACCTACCGCCGATGTCCCGCGAATATCAGAAATATCATAGCACTCCACCCGCCTTGGAGCCCGTGTTAGATAAATAGCTTCTTTCAACTCTTCCAAGGCAGCAGCATTATTCTCGTAATCGGCAAGCTGTTTTGCCTTGAGCTGATCCATACCATGACGGGCGTTCTCCGCTACCATTTCTACCAGCTTCTTTTTTTCCCCTCGTTGAGGAACTTGAAGGCTAACCCCTTTTCTATCCCTCCCCCGTTTGCTCTTAAGCCACTGCTTGAGCAAAAAAAAGTCATCTGGGAGGTTCTGCAGCAGGATGACTGGCGGAACATAGGTCGCTGAATCGTAGAACTGGTTAAGGAAGCCAGTCATGATCCGTCCCCGCTCCTCATCCTGTGTCCCCTGCACGATGAAATGGTCCCTCTCGATAAGGCGGCCGCCACGAATGAAGAATACCTCTACATACGCCTGATCCCTATTCTGCGCAAAAGCAATGACGTCCTGATCGCCCCTCTTATCTGAAAAAATCTTCTGCCGTTCGGTGACCATTTCAATAGCATTAATCTGATCGCGCAGAATCGCAGCACGCTCGAACTCCAGCCGCTCCGACGCCTCTACCATCTTCTGCTCCAGCCCCTTCACTACGCCCTCATGTTTCCCCTCTAGAAACATGATTACCTGATTGATAATCTCACGGTATTCATCTCTCGATATTGCCCCGATACAGGGGCCAGCACAGCGGTGCAGGTCATACTCTAAACATGATCTGCGATCAGTCCCTGTTATAACCTTTCTACAGGAACGAAAGGGGAAAAGCTTCCTCAATAAGTAAACGGTCTTTCTAATCGATCCGGGATTGGCGAAGGGTCCGAAGTAGCGGCTGCCGTCTTTTTCTACGCGCCTGGTGACATAGACCCTGGCCCAGTCTTCATGTATGTTAATTTTAAGATAGGGGTAAGTCTTATCGTCTTTAAGGCGTACATTGTAGCGGGGGTGGTGCTTTTTAATCAGGCTGCACTCGAGGATGAGCGCCTCCTGCTCCGAATCAGTAACGAAAAACTCAAAATCGCTCGCCTGAGCCACCAACCTCTGTATCTTGAGAGAGAGCGTTACCGGAGCTTTAAAATAGCTGCTTACCCGATTATGGAGATTGCCAGCCTTTCCCACATAAAGCACATTGCCCGAGGTATCTTTGAATAGATATACACCCGGCTTTGAGGGCAATGCCTTTAGCTGCCCCTCGAAGCGCCTCGCTTCCATGGCATCCTATTACAGCACAAAAACAAGAACTACTAGGATAACAAGCAAGGCCCCGCTGATCATAGCGATCTTCTTTAAATCTGCCATGACATATTGATAGCGTGGGGCTACTTGTCGTGCCGCAGGAGCAGGCTGAGCTATTGGAGAGGCACTATAGGGCTGCGTGGTAGACACAGTCGAGGATGAAACAGGGGAGTTATAAGTGGTCTCAGTTGATTGAGTTGATTGGACAGCAGAAGCACCAGAAGGCATGATGTCCTTCTGTGACGCCTGTGATTTCTTCTTTCGTTTTCCCTGCTTGCTGATTTCTGCTTGCCGTGAAGCAACACGATGTGATTTATTTGGCATTTTTCACTCCACTCTGATAATCCTACCATCTTCTACCTGACAAACAACCATTGTATTCATACGATTGAACGCCCACTCAATACTAATCTCACAATCCAACGGGTATTTTTTCTCTTGCCCCATTAATCCAATAACCATAACCGGCCCATCCCTAACACCAATCATCTTCCCAGTAACAACTTCTCTTGTCAACGTTATCCCCTTTTCGTTCTTCAATCTTGAGCTCTGGGATGTGCCTTTTCATAGGCCTGTCGTACATGCTCAGTGGTGAGGTGCGTATATACCTGTGTTGAGGAAATATTGGCATGCCCTAGTAGCTCCTGAACAGCCCTCAGGTCGGCTCCACCACTTAATACATGGGTAGCAAAGCTATGCCGCAAGGTGTGGGGAGTAACCGGTTTCTTTATTCCCGCTGCCTTGGCATGGATCTTGAGGATAAGCCAAAAGCCCTGTCTGGTTAGTCGCTCACCTCTACGATTCAAGAACAAAGCCTGCTCATCTTTATCACGCAGCAATTGAGTGCGAGCCTCTACTATGTATTCCTTAACGAACCTGATAGCCTCCTGATGGACAGGGATAATACGCTCCTTGGATCCCTTCCCCAGGCAGCGCACGAAGCCCGCCTCCAGGTTTACTTCACCCATGTTCAGGGAAATAAGCTCTGATACCCTCATGCCAGTAGCATAGAGCAGCTCTATCATGGCTACATCCCGTTTCGCCTCAGGTGTGGACAGCTTGGCAGGCGCTGCTAGTAGCAATTCCACTTCGGCAGCAGAGAGGGGTTTAGGCAATGCTTTACCCACCTTTGGTGAGCTAAGGTTCTCCGTAGGGTCGCTCTTAATAATGCCCTCGGCAACCAGGAAATCGAAGAAGGACTTTACTGCAGCAACCTTGCGAGCTACGGTCGCAGGGGCATAGTTCCGCTCCTTTAGATCGAGTATGTAACTGATGAGAAGATTGCGATCAACACTTGACCAATCGGGTGTATAGCCTTTTCCTACTGCCGTTTCTTCTACGAAATCTGCAAGTTGATTGAGGTCGTTTCTGTAGGCATTGATAGTATTCTCTGAGAATCCTTTCTCAATTAACAGATGATTTAGAAAGCTCCGGATTTCCTCCCCCATCCCTATCTCCTTTGCCAACTTAAAGTTCACCTATTCTAACATAATCAT
>JAAXQM010000230.1 GCA_012974295.1 Dehalococcoidales bacterium | reverse complement strand
ATCCAATAATATGCAAACTAAAAAAAGGAAGAACAGGACAAGGAAGGTGAAAATGAATAGGGATCGGGAGAGAGAACTGCTCGAATTATTCGGTACGGCGCGCATCGAGAAGTACTTTGGAACAACACTTTCATTTGACAACGAGGGGCATGTTCATATCAATCTACCCTACAATCCCAATCTCGATCAGCCTCGCGGTATTCACGGTGGTGTTGTCGCTACACTGTTGGACACTGCCGGTTTCTTCGCCGCAGCAGCCGTAAGTAAAAGCATTCTACTGACCACCAGCGAACTGTCTATTCATTTCCTGAATCCGGCGTTAGCATGCGATCTTCACGCAGAGGGATGGGTACTCAAGGCTGGGAAGCGTAACTATGTAGTCGAGATGCGTGTCTCAGAGCCGAATGGAGGAATCATTGCTGTTGGAACGGGGACCTTCGTTGTCTTGTAGAGAGACTAGTCCGCCCGGAATTTCGGACCGCCTTCTCAACTCCGCCACGATTTGCCGTAGGCGTGCCAATATAAAGGATCGGGGATTGATGTAATGATAAACAAAGTGGTTGAAACTTTCGATCGAGCGGTGGCAGATGTGCCCGACGGGGCGGTTATCATGATCGGCAATTTTGCTGGCCCAGGAGGTACGCCCTTCTATTTGATTCGGGCCTTAGCCAAGCAGGGGGCAACGAACCTGACCCTCATAGCCAACACTGCTGGGGGCATCGGACTCACGCTAGATTATGATGACCATCGCATTCTGTTTGAGAACAGGCAGATTAAGAAGGTGATAGCTTCCTTTCCCTTCTCCACTTCTTCGTCCCGCCCAAGCCCTGCGGAGGAGCAGATTCTCTCCGGTGCGGTTGAGCTGGAGATACTGCCCCAGGGGACTTTAGCGGAAAAGATAAGGGCTGGTGGTGCCGGCATCCCCGCTTTCTATACCCCTACCGGAGTGGGTACGGTTATCGAGAAAGAGAAGGAAAAAAAGGTTTTTGAGGGTAGGACATACCTTCTGGAGCTCGCCTTGAAGGCGGACTACGCCTTCATCCGGGCTCATAAGGCTGACCTGATGGGTAATTTGGTCTATCGCGGGACTCAAAGGCAGTTCAATCCCATAATGGCTACAGCAGCGAGGGTAACCATCGCTGAAGTGGACGAGATCATGGAGACAGGGGAGTTGGACCCTGAGGTGATTGGGACGCCGGGCATTTTCGTTAACAGGATTGTGAAGGTGAAGGAAGACCCTGGATTCCCGCGTCACTTGGAAAAAAGCTTCTGGGTAAAAAGTTTGTAGCGAGAGACTTTCCGCTATGGAGTCCAAGGAGAGAAATAGTGAAAGAGCGTCTAAGTAGAGAGGTCATAGCTATGAGGATAGCTAGGGAGCTATTTGATGGGGCAGTGGTGAACCTGGGCATTGGCATCCCTACCTTGGTCTCTAGCTTTGTCCCAGAGGGCATGACTGTTATCTACCATACCGAGAACGGGGCTCTTGGATTCGGCCCGGTGATCACCGCTGAGGAAATGGAGGACAAGGCGGACATAGATCTGGTTAACGCAAGTGGGCAATACGTAACGCCGCTCCCTGGAATGTGCTTCTTTCACCATGCCGATTCCTTCGCCATGATTCGCGGTGGTCATATTGATATAACGGTGCTTGGTGTCCTGGAGGTGAGCGAAAAGGGTGATCTCGCCAACTGGATGTTTCCAGGAAGGGGTGTTGGGAACATTGGTGGGGGTATGGACCTCGCCTTCAATGCCAGGAGGGTGATTGCGGCCACTGAGCATACAACCAGAGATGGAAAGCCCAAGATAGTCAAGGAGTGCAGCGTGCCGATGACAGCCCCAGGGTGTGTGGATCTAATAGTAACGGACGTTGCTGTTATTGAAGTGACGAGCCAGGGCTTGTTACTCAAGGAGTTGGCGCCGGGCTGGACGGTGGAGGAAGCGCAGGCACTGACAGAGCCTAAGCTAGAGATTGCCCCTGACCTGAAGGAGATTGAGTTGTAGTAATGGTGGTCATATCTTGTTCTGCCTTGTCTTGTGGTTTTGTCAGCTAACCGATGGTGTAGCCAAATCAGTTGCCGATTCACCTACACTTAATAGTTTTTCTATAGCCATTTTCAATTCTCGTGGCCTGAAACCGAATGGTCCCAACCCTCCAGCATACGCAACACGACCATCTATTCCAATCAGATATAGCCTTGTAGGCCTGGCAGCATAAGAGTGATTGACTGAATCATCGATGTCATCCACCAAGGTTGGAATCCCATATTGGAGTTCAGATTTACACCTTGATGCTACCTGTCTGCGCTCCTCAATAGTTTTTGGGTCGTACAAGTCATTGACAGCCGTGGTCTTGCGTAAGCTCAATTGCCCAGGGAAAATCCTCCTGCTCATCAGGAAACCCAAAATACCTCCGCCGATCCACCACCCATCAATCGGATGTGCTTCACGGAGATAGACTACAATGAACTGAATCTGCTCATGATACTGCTTATAGAGATCGTTGAGACTTACAGTCCCGTCTGCAAATGGAGGTCAGGTATAGCTCCCAAAAATTAACGCCACCGGTTTCTTACCCATAAAGTCAGATAAACGTATGGAGTTCTTGCCATCTGTGTCGTACAATTCAAAGTCCTGCGCTACGTCTCCCTCTTTCGGAGCATGAGAATCATATTGTTTCTGCCATGCTCGCTCTTGATTTCGTGCACGAATTACCTTTAACATGGCTACCTCCTATCACCCGTCAGTTGAATACGTCACAGTGATTAACATTGAGGCACTAATCTCTTCTCTAGATCGTGATGCAGAGATTACTTCAGGCCTGTTTTGGAAAATTAAAGAGAGCGCTCTGGGAAGCTCGTGTTATATATACAGCATGTACAAGCTTCACGTAGACCCCGAGTACACCGCCTGACTTTCTTCGGTGTTCTCTTGCATGCTCTTCTGACCAGAAGAACACATTATTACGTCAGAAAGCATCTATAATGCAGGGATCAGTTAGCTTCTGGAAATTTACGATGGGTATGAATGCTACAGGATCTGCACCTTCCTCGATGACTGTGTATTTCAATTTATCATCCAACTCGATTGTAATAGGGCAAGCACAGTGAGCACATTCGGATTTGATAACAACAGATGTTGGCTCTTTGTTTAATTGCCCTTGCACGAAGGGCACCGCAAGGGAATCTACTGCTCAGGCTGCGTATCCTTTTTCACCTGTGCTATATGCAATACAGTGAGGGGTCTGGTCAACAGTCACAGGATAGGCCCAATTAACAGCACCCTGTCCGTATCTGCACAGAAAAGTCATGTGCTGCTCGAGGTCATCCAGGATTACTTTCACTCGATCGATATGTATATTCATTTTGTCCGCAATATATTCTGCTGAAAGAGGTTTTCCAACCCGAGGAAGTGCCTGAACGACATAATTGCGAACAAGTTGATGTTCTTCTGACATGAAACTGAGTTCCTTCTCAAATTTCCTTGCATTCTTTGATACAACTGCCCGCCATATAGGGTTGGGTATCGGTATTATATATCGTCGAAATCCCAATAAAGCTTTGTCTCCCATCGTCATTTCTCCTTTCCTGAAACGGATAAGGGAATGATATCACACTGTAATATATTAGGTATGTGGAGGATATGGTAGACAAAGACTAGCTGGTTGTCAATGTATTGTCCGTGAGAGTGCTACGGAGCAACCGGTCTTGGCCAGTGA
>JAAXQM010000061.1 GCA_012974295.1 Dehalococcoidales bacterium | reverse complement strand
ATTATGCCTGCAGTATACTCGCCTCTCAATCGTAAATCAATATTTAGAGACTGCTGAAATAGTCTCAATCAACCCCCTAATCCCCCAAGATTGGGGGATTTTTAGAGCTGGGGGACACCCCCAGACCCCCGGGCAGGAAGTATCCTGCACCTCTTTTTCAGCGGTCTCATTTAATAGGCTTTGTGTCATTCTAAGGGAGCGAAGCGAATGGGCTTCGGCACAGAATGACAGGGTGTTTTTCATTGACCTGCAATACAAGGGTCATTGCGAGGATCCCGACGTGTCGGGGGGACGTGGTAATCTCAGGGGTGATTTGTCATGATATGTGAAGATTGCTTCGGCACTTCGTGCCTCGCAATGACGGGTAAAAGAGCGCCTTATGAATACACTAGGGTATCACCTATCTATCTGAACGAGATTAGCACCAAATTCCATGACGCGTGACAGTGGCGGTATGTTATAGGTTTCTTCTGGATAAAAAGGTGCTCGTGAGCTATAATGACTATAAAAATAAAGGGGTTAGTAAATTGGCTCAAGTTGATGAAATGATCGAGAAGATGCTCAGCGGGGACGAACAAAGCCTGGCCCGGCTGATAACGATGGTCGAGCGGAATGCCCCTGAAGTGCCCCAGATCATGAGTAAGATCAACTTCAACCTGGGGAACTCCCATATCGTTGGCATAACCGGCCCACCAGGAGGGGGCAAGAGCAGCATTGTGGATAGGTTGGCGGCCTTCCTACGGGCGGACGGACATTCGGTCGGAATAATTGCCTGCGATCCTTCAAGCCCTTTCTCCGGTGGCGCTGTGCTGGGTGACCGTATTCGGATGCAGCAACATTATCTGGATAAAGAGGTTTTCATTCGCAGCATGGCTACCCGTGAAGGGCGGGGAGGACTGTCACCTACCACCAAGGAGGTGCTCAAGCTCATGGACGCCTTCGGGAAGGACTTTGTTCTGGTGGAAACTGTAGGCGTGGGGCAGACGGAGCTCGACATCATGGATGCGGCGGACACCGTGATTGTTGTGCTGGTACCGGAGGCGGGGGACGCCATTCAGGCGATGAAGGCCGGAATCCTCGAGATCGCCGATATATTTGTGGTTAATAAGGCGGACCGTCAGGGGGCGGATGCCGTAGCTGATGACCTGAGGCAGATGCTGCGTCTCAACCCGAAGCATGAGTGGTGGGAGGTGCCGGTGCTTACCACCGAGGCGATCAATAATGTAGGAATCGATGAGATGTATCAGGGGATTAAGAATCACCGCAAGGCGCTCGAGGAAGCTGGGCAGCTCGACATCCGCCGTAAAGCGCAAAGAAGGGCGGAGTTCCTGGAGGTCGTGGAACGTAGTGTCCGCGATCGGATTCTGGCATTGATACGGCAAAATGAGCGACTCGCTGACTCCCTGGAGCGCGTGGAAAAAGGTGAGATAGACCCTTATTCCGCAACCGATGAACTCCTCGCCAGCCAGGCCCTACTTCAAACCTGGCGCACTTCACTGGAGCGGGAAGTATAGATTGAAAGACGGGAAAACTATAGAGGAACTTGAGCGAATCTTCCACCCGCGGGGCGTAGCTATAGTAGGGGCTTCCAACAATAATGGCAATCTTGGTAAATTTTTCCTGGACGGCTTTATTCAACAAGGCTTTGACAAGGACAATTTGTATGTAGTGCACCCCGGAGAGCAGGAAGTCATTGGGGTGAAGGCTTACCCTACGGCGCAGGACATTCCGGGGGACGTGGATCTGGCAGTTGTGTTCTCTCCACGGGAAACGGTGCCTAAGGTGGTTCGTGACTGCTCCATGAAGGGCATCAAGGGGGTGGTGATATGCACCTCGGGATTTGGGGAGAAGGATAGCGAGGGCATAAGGCTGGAGCAGGAGATCGTTGAGATCTCGCGGCGGAATGGCACCAGGCTAATCGGGCCGAACTGCGTCGGCATCTACTGCCCTTCGTCGAACCTGGTGAACTTTGCCGGTGTCATGCCGAAAGAGAGTGGCCCGGTAGGCATGTTCTCCCATAGCGGCTCCCTTTCCGTGATGTTCCCCGTAGCGGCAGCTACTCAAGGGATATATTTTAGCAAAGCGGTAAGCTGCGGGAACGTGTGTGACCTCAACGAGTCGGACTTGCTTGAGTACTTTGGCCAGGATCCAGAGACGGACATAATAATCGCCTATATGGAGGGTGTAGTCGAGGGGCGACGGTTTTACAGGCTTGCCCGGCAGGTCTCCAAGGTCAAGCCTATTCTGCTATGGAAGGGCGGGACAAGTGATGTAGGCTCACGTGCTGCTTCCTCTCATACTGGTGCACTCACCGGATCCGCTATAGTATGGGAGGCTGTCTTCAAGCAGACGGGTATGATAAAGGTAGATAGCGCGGAGGAGATGCTGGACTATCTTCAGGCTTTCTACTTCCTTCCGTTGCCCAGGGGCAACAGGGTCGCCATCGTATCCGGAATGGGAGGCATGGGAGTGGCAATTGCCGATGCCTGCATTGAATACGGGCTGGAGATTGCCCAGCTTTCCCAGTACACCAGGAAGAGGCTTGACGAAGTTGTACCACAGATGGGCACGTGCACTGATAACCCGGTCGACCTAGGTATGCTGTCAACTTTTAATTCTCAATTATATGTAGATACCATAGAGGCGCTGGGGAAGGATGAAGGGGTGGATATGTTGCTCATCACCAGGGGGAGCTGGAAATCTGATTATATGGAGAAGGTACTGGCAGTGTTGGGTGAGGTAGAGAAGCCAATAGTCTTCGTTACCACGCCGGCCCGGAAGAGGGTGATGGAAGAGCCTTTGCCTATGAAAGGGGTCGCTTTCTACACCGATGGGCGTAGGGCAGCCCTGGTACTGAGCAAGATGGTGGCGTACAATCGCTTCCGCTCCGACAATTAAGGGGAGGGTACGGTGAGTAAGGGATGAGGTTCACGAGCAGGTGAAACCCTTCAACAGGCCGGTGCTCAATATCATTACGCAGGGCTATGTGTCCGGGAAGGGAGACGGCCCTGGCTCGTAAGGTACTTCTGGTTAACCCCAACCAGATGAAGCCGCCGGTAGCACCCCTCGCTTTGGACTATCTCGCCTCGGCCCTCAGCGAGAGCGGCTTCGAGGTTGACCTCCTCGACCTCTGTTTTTGCCAAAACCCAGAGGATTTTACTGCGGAAATCGATCGATATTTCGCTTTAAAAAGCGTTTTTGCTATCGCCATTACCCTGCGCAACACCGACGACACCTGTTTTACTACCCAGGATTTCTTTATCCCCAGGATCAAGGAGATAATCGACAGCATCCGTGCTCATTCCTCTGCCCCTTTGATCATGGGCGGGTCGGGGTTCTCGACTATGCCTGAAGCTATTCTCCAATACTGCAACCTCGATATGGGAATATGGGGTGAAGGGGAATACTCGCTCCCATTACTATTGACCAAGATGGCGGGCGGAGAGGATTATCACGGTGTCCCCGGACTCGTGTATCGCGTAACTAAAGGCTACCGTCGCAATTCCCCAGAATACCTCGATCTGAAGAACATGGCCGCCCCGGAACGAAACGCGGTGGATAACCGCAGATACTTTTTGGAAGGGGGTATGGGCAACATAGAGGCGAAGCGTGGTTGCCCCAAACGATGCATTTACTGTGCTGACCCCCTGGCAAAGGGGATGGCGGTACGCCAGCGTTCCCCGAAGAGCGTGGTGGATGAGATCGAGGTGCTGCTTCAGAT
>JAAXQM010000229.1 GCA_012974295.1 Dehalococcoidales bacterium | reverse complement strand
GGCTACCTCGATGATGTTCCCGTGGATAAGGTCATGGCCTTTGAAGGGGCGTTCCATCGCTTTATGGAGACAAGCCACCCCGAGATTGGCCAGCGGATTGACACGGAGAAGCAAATAAGCGATGAGACCGAAGAGGCGCTTAAGCAAGCGATCAACGAGTTCAAACAGCAAGTGCCCTATTGAGGTCACAATAGTCATATATAGAGAGACCACTGAAAAAGAGGTGCAGGATACTTCCTGCCGGGGGTCTGGGGGTGTCCCCCAGCTTCAAAAATCCCCCAAGACTGGGGGATATAGGGGGTTGATAAAGACTATTTCAGCATACTCATAGAGTAAGCAAAGGGATATCATATATAACGGATTAAAGAATGGCTACTATACGTGAAATACGACGTCGAATAAAGAGTGTCCAGAACACCGCTAAGGTTACCAAAGCGATGGAGATGGTAGCTGCCTCTAAGATGAGGCGAGCCCAGGAGCGCACTATGGCCGCTCGCCCCTATGCTGAGAAAATGCAGCAGGTTCTCGCTGACCTTGCTGCGCAGCACCGCTCTGGAGAGGAGGTACATCCTCTCCTTCAGCAGCGTGAAGTGAATAGAATTGCCCTCATCCATATAACTCCTGACCGTGGCCTTTGTGGAGGGCTTGTTGCCAATATCAATCGCAGTGTAGCGAGCTTCATCCTGGAGCAGAATGTTCCCATAACTACAGTTGTCGTCGGTCGTAAAGGGAGAGATTTTATGAATCGCTCGGGCCAGGAAGTGCGTGCCGAGTTTACGCAGCTTGGCGATCGCCCGTCAATCGTGGATATCCAGCCCATAACCCATATCGTCATCGATGATTATACAAATGGCCTCATCGATGAAGTATATGTATCGTATACACGGTTTGTAAATACTATGAACCAGCAGCCAGTGCTGTGGCGGCTGCTTCCTGTTGAGCCGACGGCTATTGAGCCGGGGCAAAATGTGGAATATATATACGAGCCATCGCCGGCTGAGGTACTCGCTGAGCTTCTACCTCGCTTTGTTGAAAAGGAACTCTACCATGTCATCCTTGAGGCCATCGCCAGCGAGCAGTCAGCACGAATGGTAGCAATGCGCAGTGCCACCGACAATGCTAAGGAGATAGTTGAGGAGCTTACCCTTACCTATAACAAGGTGAGGCAGGAGATGGTTACGAAGGAGCTTCTGGATATAGTCGGGGGAGTGGCGGCATTGGGATAGGGCAAACGCAAGAATTGATGCTGGTTTAGAATAAGGCAGGAGGTTGTTATGGCAAAAGGAAAGGTAACCCAGATCATTGGTACGGTGGTAGATATAGAGTTTCCACCGGATGCGTTGCCTGCAATAAATAATGCTATTGAGATCCCCACTAATGGGGACAAGATTATCCTCGAGACACAGCAGCATGTCGGCAATAACTGGGTTCGATGTCTCGCTATGTCCCCCACCGATGGCCTGGCGCGCGGTACCGAGGCTATCGATACCGGGGCACCGATCTCTGTCCCCGTGGGACGTGCTACCCTGGGACGCTTGTTTAATATTCTCGGTGAGCCCCTGGACAATTTGGGCTCCGTTGAGGCTAGCGAGCGATGGCCTATCCACCGCTCGGCACCTTTATTTCAGGATCAAGAGAGCTCCACTCAGATGCTGGAGACTGGAATTAAGGTAATTGACCTTATTACTCCCTTTACCAAAGGTGGTAAGGTTGGCGCCTTCGGTGGTGCCGGTGTGGGAAAGACTGTTGTTATCATGGAGCTCATTCGTAATATCGCCACCGAGCATGGTGGCTTCTCCGTTTTCGCTGGTGTCGGGGAGCGTTCTCGTGAGGGTAATGACCTCTGGCATGAAATGAGAGATTCGGGGGTTATCGATAAGACGGTGCTTGTTTTCGGGCAGATGAATGAGCCACCCGGAGTAAGGGTGCGTATTGGCTTCACCGGTCTCACGATGGCGGAATACTTCCGCGATGTTGAGGGGCAGGACGTGCTGCTTTTCATCGACAATATCTATCGCTATACCCTGGCGGGTATGGAGGTATCGGCCCTTTTAGGTCGGATGCCATCGGCGGTGGGTTATCAGCCTACTCTGGCTACCGAGATGGGTGCTTTGGAGGAGAGGATTACCTCCACCAAAAAGGGCTCCATCACCTCTTTCCAGGCAATCTATGTCCCCGCTGACGACTATACTGATCCCGGTGTTGCTACAGTCTTCGGTCACCTTGACGCTGTAGTCGCCCTGGAGCGCGCTATTGCTGAGCAGGGGCTCTATCCTGCTGTTGATCCGTTGGTCTCCACCTCTCGCATCCTTGATCCAAACATTGTTGGTGAGGAACATTACGGTGTGGCGCGCGGAGTGCAGCGGGTGCTCCAACGGTATAAGGACCTTCAGGATATTATCGCAATATTGGGTATGGAAGAGCTCGCGGAGGAAGACAAGCTTACAGTAATGCGCGCCCGCAAGATCCAGAGATTTCTCTCACAGCCGATGTTTGTTGCTGAAGCATTCACTGGTACGGAAGGCCGCTACGTTCCCGTAAAAGAGACAGTACGTGGTTTCAAGGAAATACTTGATGGAAACCACGATGCCCTTCCCGAGCAGGCCTTCTGGATGACGGGTACCATAGATGAGGCAGTGGAGAAGGCGAGGAAATTTGAGGAAGCATAGTTGTGATATCTGGGCTACAGGGAGTTATAATCCTTGGATAAATTGAAGTTTGAAATCGTGACTGCGGAACGTCTGCTTTACTCCGATGATGTTGATATCGTCATCGCCCCGGGCGTCCAGGGGGAAATGGGTATCCTCCCCAGCCATGCTCCACTCTTGACCATGCTTCAGCCCGGCGAGCTGGTGGTTAGGAAGGGCAGCGAGGAGACAGCCATGTTTGTGAGCGGCGGATTTCTCGAGATAATGCAGAATCGGGTTACCGTGCTTGCCGATACCGCCGAGCGGGCTGAGGAGATCGATATTGCCCGTGCTGAAGTGGCAAAAGGCCGAGCCGAAGCGAGGCTTAGGGATCATGTTCCTGAAATGGACCTTGCCCGTGCTGAGGTGGCACTCAAGCGCTCTCTGGTACGGCTAAAGGTAGCGGAGCGAAGGAGAAAACCGAAGTCTGGCTTAGGGGGAGCTCAGGGACTTTAGATGGTAGGTCATAGTCTGCAGGGCGAGCGTGGGGTCTACCTCCTGCATGCGTACGTCCTTGGGTACGCGGGCTGCAGCAGGGGCATAGTTTAATATCGCTTTGATACCGCAATCTACCACGCAGTCGATGGCCCTTTGGACCTGTGATGGGGGCACGGCGACAATGCAGATTTCTATACCCTGGCTTTTCACCGTATCGGCGAGCTCGGCGAGATCCTGAATCATTAGCCCGCTTACGTTTCTGCCAATTTGATGGGGGTCAATATCAAAAGCAGCCACAATGTTGAACTCGCGTAGCGCAAGCATGCCATAGTCGAGAATCGCCTTCCCCAATCTTCCCACACCAATAAGAGCCACGCACCACTCCCGGTTAAGCCCCAGAATCTGCCGCAGTTCCTCCCGGAGCTGTGCAATATTATAGCCTTTTCCCTGTTTGCCAAACTTGCCGAAATAGCTCAGGTCCTTTCGAATTTGCGCGGGGGTCATCCATAATCTCGCCCCCAACTCTTGAGAACTGACTACCTCAGCGTTCTCCTCCGTAAGGAGAGTAAGGATGCGTAGATATAACGGCAAACGAAATATTACCACATCTGGGATTTGAGATGCCATGTTTCTACTCATTTAGCCCGATGCAAACGGGGCTAACCTAACATCTTTGTGTTACTGTTTGGACTGGAACGGTATCTTTATCTCACGGTGGAAGGTTATTTGAGGTGTCTTGATGACCCAAAATCGCTTTATTCAGATCGAACTTTCTCCTGTAGCAGACCCTCGATTAGCTCAATTACAATACGGCCTTTTGCCAGGTCTACCGATATTACCACATCCTCGATGGCGGGGATCAGTAGCTCTCCATGCTTGGACGGCACTACATATACATCGTTACTCCCTGTGGGTAGGATGTGGGCGATCCGACCCAGAAGTTCCCCTTCAGTAGTCCAGACCTCGAGGCCGAGAATCTGAAACTGATAATACTCACCATTCTGTAGTGGGCGAATCTGGGATTGTGGCACCTCTAGGAATTGCCCGCGAAGCTCTGTGGCATCTTCCACCCTATCGATGGTGGCCAGCTTGAGGATTACTCTCCCCCGGTGCCACCTGCTCTGTTCGATGGTCACCGCTCGTCCCTTAATGTAGACCTTCTCCTGGGGCGAGAATCGATCGGGGAAGTCTGTCATCACCTCAACCTTTACCTCACCACGTACTCCACATACGGTAACGACTCGACCAACCGCGATGAACTGGGAATCCATATTGATATTAAACCAGGATTACTCTACTACGAGCTCTACACGGGTTCCTTGCTTGACTGCAACCACCCTTAGCAGGGTACGCATAGCTTGGACTACCCGGCCCTGTTTGCCGATCACCCGTCCCATATCCTCCTGGTCAACCTGCAGCTTAAGGAGCACACCGCCTTCGCTTTGCTCCTCGGTTACCACCACATCATCCGGCTTGTTCACGATCGCCTTGGCTATATACTCGACAAGCTCTTTCATTCCCCCCCTCCTATACTTGTTTTTCGATCCCTTCTTGAGGAAGGGTCGTGTGCTATTCTTTGCTCTTAGCTGTAGGCTCTTCCTCAGTGGGCTTTTCCTCCGCCAGCTCGGCTGTGGGCTCATCTACAGGTTCCGCTGCAGGCTCTTCCTCAGTGGGCTTTTCCTCCGCCAGCTCGGCTGCGGGTTCCTCTACAGGTTCCGCTTTAGGCTCTTCCTCGGCGGGTTTTTCCTCCACCAGCTCGGCTGTGGGTTCCTCTACAGGTTCCGCTTTAGGCTCTTCCTCAGCGGGCTTTTCCTCCACTAGCTCGGCTGTGGGCTCCTCTACGGGTTCCGCCGCAGGCTCTTCCTCGGCGGGCTTCTCCTCCGCCATCTTGGCTGTGGGCTCCTCTACGGGTTCCGCTGCAGGCTCTTCCTCGGCGGGCTTCTCCTCCACCAGCTCGGCTGTCGGTTCCTCCTTGGGTTTCTTCGCTGGCTTCTCTGTGGGTTTATCTGTTTTTTCCTCTGCAAGTTTCTTTGCAAGCTTCTCTGTGTGTTTTTTTGTAGGCTTCTCAATGATGCCCAATTTCGCCAGCAAGATGGACACTCTTTCTGTAGGCTGGGCCCCCTTACCAATCCAATTTAGGGCCTTCTCCTCATCGATGACGATGGTAGCAGGGTCTGTTAAAGGATTATAGTGACCGATGATTTCAATAAAGGCGCCATCACGTGGGGCCCGGGCATCGGCGACCACCACCCGGTAGCTGGGCCTCTTTTTTCTACCCAAACGACTCAATCGAATTTTTACCATTACTTACCTCTCAATATTGCTATTATGAGTGAAATAATACCTTGTGTCAATGGCTTTAGTTGTCTGTAGATACTACAGCGGATATAATTGATTGGTATGATAGGGCGCAATCTTCATAGCTGGCAGGTGAGCGTTGCTGAAGCTAAGGAAATCCAGCGGGTTCTTGCAGCTCAGGTATTAAGAAAAAACGAGCTGGGAACCCCTCATCTAATTGCTGGTGTGGATATTTCTCGCGAGGACAGTGATGGAAAAGCACGGGGGGCAGTGGTAGTGATCGATTTCCCCGGGCTTGTTCTGGTGGAGCAGAATGTGGTGACACTGGAGATCAACTTTCCTTATGTGCCAGGGCTTCTCTCTTTCCGGGAAGTGCCGTTGATTCTGGCTGCCTGCGAAGGTCTTACCGTAACACCCGATCTATTTATCGCCGATGCTCAGGGTATCGCACACCCCCGCAGATTGGGTCTGGCTTCTCATCTTGGGCTTATATTGGGTACGCCCTCTATAGGTTGTGCCAAGTCCATCCTGTGTGGCCAGCACGGTGATTTAGGGGAGGAGCCGGGAGATTACACACAGCTCCTCGATAAGGGTGAGGTTATCGGGGCGGCTCTGCGGACAAAGCGGGGCGTAAAACCTGTCTATGTCTCTATCGGGCACAGGGTTGACCTTAAGGCTTCCATTCAATGGGTGATGGCTTGCCTCAGAGGTTATCGCCTCCCTCAGCCCACTAGGCTGGCTCACCTCGCGGCGGCGGGATAACTTGCCCACTGCGACAAGGACGGAGCAAGGGTAATGCAGCAGGTTACCTGCCCGGGGTTGATTTGTGATTGAAAAAGGAAGGTGTAATGGTGCAAGAGCAAAAGAAAAGGCTTGAGGAGCTAACCGAGAGCATCTCCCATGTTATGGTGCGTCTTTGACATCGCTCAAAAGGAGCGGGAGATTGCGAAAATAGAGGCGGACTCATCGCGCCCCGATTTCTGGCATGACCAGGAGAGGGCTCAGGGAGTGATGCGCCAGCTTGGAGGGTTGAGGGGAGAGGTGGATAAATGGCGCATAATGGAGCGCAGGGTCAGTGACCTTCTAGAACTTACAGAGCTGGCTATTGGTGAGGAGGAGCCTGAGATGGGGAAGGACATTGCTGCCGAAGCTGAGCGGGTGGATGCCGAGTTTGAAAAGATGGAGTTCGAGCTGCTCCTGAGCGGTGAGTACGAAAAGAGGAACGCTTTCCTTGCGGTTCATGCCGGTGCTGGGGGCACCGAGGCTCAGGACTGGGCGGAGATGCTTCTCAGGATGTATCTTAGGTGGGCGGAGCGCCGTGGCTATCAGACGAGGATAGTCGAGGTCTCACCCGGTGAAGAGGCGGGGATAAAGAGCGCCCTCATCGAGGTTATTGGAACTTACGCTTACGGCTACCTCAAGGCGGAGCGCGGGGTACATCGGCTGGTGCGCCTCTCCCCATTCGATGCCTCACATGGTCGGCATACATCCTTTGCTCTGGTAGAGGTGTCACCGGAGGCGGAGCTTGAGCTGGATATTACCATAAACCTCGATGATGTGAGGATTGACTACTTTAGGGCCAGCGGCCCTGGAGGGCAGCACGTACAGAAGACCAGCAGTGCGGTTCGAGTAACTCATCTCCCCACCGGGCTGGTGGCTATCTGTCAGAATGAGCGGTCACAGTTTCAGAACAAGGATCTGGCACTTAAGGTTCTCAGCGCCCGCCTACTCGAGCTTGAGCTGGCTAAGCGTGCTGAGGAGCAGGCCAGGATTAAAGGAAAGCATATCGCCGCCGGATGGGGCAACCAGATCAGAAGCTATTTCCTCCACCCGTATAAAATGGTGAAAGACCATCGCACTGGATATGAAACCAGCGACCCCGCTGCTGTACTGGATGGGGCACTGGATGAACTTATCGAGGCATACCTTAAACATACTATGGGGACGGAATCGTGAAGCGGCTAAACCGGTTACTCATACTGTCTTTAGTTCTCTCCCTATTAATCGCCATTCAAATTCTTTTCAGTATTTCTACAACTATATTGGCCCAGGGTGAGATCACCGTAATCTCCAGCGATGCCGAGATGCAATTCCCCTCAACTATAACCTTTTCCATGGAGGCGGAGGCGGCCAGTGATATTGCCGACATCGATCTTGTATACCGGAAGAGTGGAGAGAGCCTCATCCCTGTTAGCAGTCGGGTCGACGTAGATTTCATCCCCGGTCAATTGGTAGCGGCAAGCTGGACATGGGATATGCTGGAGACTGGAGGACTGCCGCCGGGAACGGAGATAGATTACTGGTGGTTGATTGAGGATGCTGCTGGGCACGAACTTCAAACTTCTCCAGCCACCATTGCATTCGATGACCTGAGTCATGACTGGCAGAGCCTTGCCAGCGATCAGGTGACCATCTTCTGGTATGAGGGTGACCTGTCCTTTGTCCAGGATCTTGTCGATGCCGCCGATGAGGCCTTGGAAAGGCTGGCCGGTGAAATCGGGGTTGCCCTGGAGCAGCCAGTCAAGATTTATATTTATGCTAGCTCTGGGGATTTGCGAAACGCTTTAATATACCCGCAAGAATGGACAGGCGGTCTCGCATTCCCCGGGTATGGAACTGTAATAATTGGTATCTCTCCAGATAACCTTGCTTGGGGTAAAAGGGCTATCGCCCATGAGATGGGGCACCTTGTAGTCCATCAGGCGCTCTCCGGCTTCTATGGTCATCTCCCTGTTTGGCTCGATGAGGGGCTGGCGATGGATGCTGAGGGTGATCTCAGGCCAGACCTTCAAACCATGTTGAATAAAGCAATTGCCCGTGACACCCTTTTTTCGGTGCGAAGTATCTCCAGTTCCTTCCCCACCGATCCTGACGAGGCCAGACTCTGCTATGCCGAAAGCTATAGTTTGGTGCAGTTTCTTATCGACACCTATGGTAGCGATAAGATATTGAATCTGCTGGCTGTTTTAAATGAGGGGAACACCTATGACGATGCCATGCTTGAAGTTTATGATTTTAACGTGGATGGTCTCAATGCTGTATGGCGAGAGAGTCTTGCTCTCGGGCCTCAGCCTTCACCGACACCTGACGGCGAGGCCTCAAGTTTCCCAGCACCCTACATTGCGCTCGTCGCCACAGTAGTAATCTTATCGGTAGTGCCTGTATATTTGGCGCTCTCATTCCGCCGCCGTTTTCAATAGCATCTCGGAAAAACCTTAATCCGGCCGTTCCTTCCTGCTATGGTACCAAACATAGATGAGGCGATGTGCTGCTGTCAGATTGGAACCAATGGCTAGAATCCACAGGGCTATAAGGAGAATAGGCTCGAATGTGCTCAGCATGAGTCCCATGGATAGGAGAAGAATCCTCTGCGTTCTTCTCATTATCCCTACATCGGCATCTAGTCCCAATCCCTCCGCCCTAGCCCTCACATAGCTGACGAGAAGGAAGCCCACGAGGGCAGCAAAGATGAGGATCATTTCCAGGGAAGTATCCTGATCTGGTTGCCAGGCGAAATACCATAATAGTCCAAAAAGAAGTACCGCATCGGACCAGCGGTCAAGGGTAGAATCGAGAAGAGCACCGAACTTGGTGACTCTATTGGTATATCTAGCCACTGCCCCATCGAGAAGGTCGAAGATACCTGCCACCAGGATCAACGAACCACCGAGAAGGAAATAACCCTGGGAGATTACCCAGGCGACGAAAATATTCATCAGGAAACCAGAAATGGTGAGGTAGTTGGGCTTCACCCTTGTCTTAGCCACCACACGGCCCACCGGTTCGGCAAGGTTATGAACTTTATCACTAATTATTTCTGCAGGTCGCCACATTTAATAGTCCAATCACGATATTCATTATCCCATATGGGCTCAGCGCTTGATGTTCTGCTTAGCAGCATTATAGCATTGCCGTTTCTACGTTATGAGTCATTAAGCAAGCGCAGATAGTATTCGAACACACTTTTAGCAACGTTGGGCCAGCTGCATTCCTCCGCCTTTAGCCTCCCTTTTGCGCCCATCTCTTGACGCAAGGATTTATCGCTGAGAAGTTGAATCAGGGCACTGGCCAGGGCCTGCTCATCTCTTGGAGGTACCAATAGCCCCTGAACACCGTGTCGCATAACGCTGGAATAACCATCATTCGCAGAGGCGACGATGGGCTTTGAGGCGGCCATGGCTTCCAGCAGGATAATACCGAAACTCTCCTCTCCGGTAGCCGGGGCGCAGAAAACATCGGCAGTTTGGTAGTACCTGTGAAGATCTTCATTGGGTACATAGCCGGTGAAGACCACATCTTGCATATTCGCCTTATCTACCAGCTTCTCATATTCTTGACGTTTCCCAGGCCCAACTACAATGAGCCGCGAATTGGGCAATTCGTGCTTAACCCTTTCATAGGCACCCACGAGATATCTCAGTCCTTTGCGTTTTTCCATACGACCGACGAAGAGAATGTTCAACTTCCCGTCATTGAACTCATCGATAGGGGGCCCATCGGTGGAAAAGTGTGCCACGTCGATACCGTTGGGGATTATCTCGTAATCGCCGGGGAATTGCTTGCTGATGAAATCCATAGCCGGTTTTGAAACGGCTATCTTGCCATGGAGTTTATTAAACCACCTCATAACGAAGGGACTCATTATTCGATATCCCTTGGCGCTGCTATGATTGGCGTGAAAGGTACCCACATTAATGGTGTTCGATACGCGAAGTGTGGAGATGGTTATAGTGGAACCCAGTGGCTCATGGAGATGTATAATATCGAACTTTTCCCGCTCGAGGATGGCCCGTATCGGGGAGGACAAGTTCGATAGGGTAGCCCTGGCGATAGAGCCGCCTGAGGGTATGGGGAAAGTCCTACCCAGTTTGATAATATCCTCATTATTCAGGGAGTCTCTGTTGCCGGAAAACGGGGTGATAATTCGGACATTGTGTCCCATTTCAATGAACTGCTCATAGAGGTTGGTAATATGGATGGCTACCCCGCCAGGGTGAGCATAATCGTAGGGTGAAACCAGAGCGATCTTCATTAAGAAAACCGCCTGACTGAATTCTTCAGTACACCACGAAGGAAGTATCCTCTACTCCTCCGCTGCTGCCTGAGGATTTGAATCAGACCTATGTCCCTCAGCCTCACCCGAGTGCCATTTTCTGCCCTGGCCGTTCTCTCTCGGATGCTTCTTTTTGGTTCCTTGGAACTCTGGACAGGAAACAGGGTGAGACCACTACCCACAGCGGCAAGGAAGTGGGCATCACTGCTCCCCGTTTCTGCGAGCTTGTGTTTCAGATTAAATTTTCTCACCCTCCGATTGGATATGCAACTAACCACCGCAGCGAGGATATCTGGCACGCTCGCCATGCCATCGTCCATGCTGCCTTGGATGTGGATGACCGCCGCTCCGTATCCGCTTTCCTCACCTGTTGTTTCCACGGAGTACATTCCCTATGATAACCTCTTGGATCACCCCGTCCCGATACATACAATCATTCTTCGGAAGAACATCGCTGGCAGCGGATCACTCGCTATCTCCGGCAATGAATTTCTCTGCCATTCGTTTAGCTTCATCGTCTGTGTATTGAACCGGGGGCGATTTCATGAAATAAGCTGATGGTCCGGTTAGACTCCCACTGATACCACGGTCTAGCGCCAGTTTGCAGCACCTAATGGCATCCACCACCACCCCCGCTGAGTTAGGGCTGTCCCATACCTCAAGCTTTACCTCGATATTGAGGGGGACATCGCCGAATGTGCGTCCCTCCATGCGAATGTGGCAGAATTTACGGTCATTAAGCCAGGGAACATAGTCACTTGGCCCCACGTGAATGTTACCCGATTCGAGCTTATAGTCCAATTGCGAGGTAACCGCCTCTGTTTTGGAGATCTTCTTTGACTCCAACCGCTCCCTCTCCAGCATATTGAAAAAATCGGTATTGCCGCCGAAGTTGAGCTGGTAGGTTCGCTCCAGTTTAACACCGCGGTCGCGAAAGAGGTTGGTTAGTACACGGTGGGTAATGGTGGCCCCTACCTGGCTCTTGATGTCGTCGCCGATTACAGGCAGTCCCTGCCCACTGAATCGGTTCTGCCAGTATTTTTCCTTGGCGATAAATACCGGAATGCAATTGACAAAGCCACATCCTGCGGTCAGTACCTGCTCGATATACCACTTAGTGGCTTCTTCGCTTCCTACTGGAAGGTAGTTGACTACCACATCGGTTTTGGTTTCTTTTAGGATTTCAACTATGTTTTCAGTGGGACCTGGTGCTTTGGTGATTATCTGGGAAAGGTATTTACCCAGGCCATCATGAGTCATTCCCCGGGACACTTTCACTCCGATACGGGGTACCTGGGAGAATTTGAAGGTATTATTTGGGGCTGCATAAATCGCACTGGCTAGATCCTTACCCACCTTATTCTTGGCGATATCGATGGCGGCGACAAAGTTTATGTCGCTGATATGATACCCTCCCAGGTTGACATGCATTAAACCTGGAATGCGTTCATCCTCCACCGCATTTCGATAGTAATGAACGCCTTGCACTAACGAGGAGGCGCAATTTCCTACTCCAATTATGGCTACATTTATCTTGCCCAAATCAATCTCCTATCCTATAATAGCTCTTTGGAGGTGACGCTTGATTTATGATTTTCACACCCATACCTCACTCAGCGATGGTGCCCTATCACCGGTAGAACTAATCCGCCGAGCCCTGGAACAAGATTATCGTGCTATCGCCCTTACCGATCATGCAGGGATTGGATACCTTGAGCGGGTAATCGAAGAAACCACTGCGGATTGTGCCCTGGCACGAGCACATTGGCCGATTCTGGCGATCCCCGGTGTTGAGCTTACCCATCTCCCTCCACGTGCCATCGGTGAGGCGGCAAAGCGAGCCAAAGAGCTCGGGGCCTGGCTGGTTGTAGTCCACGGCGAATCTATCATCGAACCTGTCGAGAAGGGCACCAATAAAGCTGCGCTCCAGTGCCCTTATGTTGATATCCTGGCACACCCCGGGCTTATCAGTCCTGAGGAGGCTGAATTGGCCGCCACTGCGGGCATCTTCCTCGAAATCAGCGCTCGAAGTGGGCACTCACTTACCAATGGCCACATCGTACAACAATCACGGCTTGCCGGAGCTAAGCTCCTTCTCAACTCGGATGCCCATGATGAATCAGATCTACTCACAGTTGAGCTTGCCCGCCGAATTGCTCGAGGTGCTGGCTTGGACGAAAAAGAGAGCGACGAAATACTGATCAACAATGTTCAAGCCTTTATGTCCAGGCTGCCGGAAAAAGGCTGAACTATAACGATGCCTTTGATCCCTACTATAGCGGCGTGGCGGTAAAGCACTGATCAGGATTTGCCAATGCGGAATACCTTTGTCCCGCATTTTGGGCAAACGCCACGGGTTGCCGGCCTGCCGTTCTTCAGAGTTACATTCTGGGGATTTTTTATCTCTACTTTAGACCTGCATTTAAAACAGTATGCCTGCATCCGTGTCACCTCCCTTCAATCTGGTTGCACTATAACTGCTATCTAGCTACGTGTCAAGTCTTCCGTAGCTTACTTTTATGATACCGCTGAAAAAAGGGGCAGGAAACTTCCTGCTGGGGGTCTGGGGGTGTCCCCCGGCTATAAAAATCCCCCAATCTCGGGGGATTATCATAGCCGGGGGACACCCCCAGACCCCCAGCAGGAAGTTTCCTTCCCCTTTTTTCATCGGTATCAAAAAAGTAAGCTACGGAAGACTTGACACGT
>JAAXQM010000051.1 GCA_012974295.1 Dehalococcoidales bacterium | reverse complement strand
CACTGGTATCGCCGGGGATGGTGGTGGAGAGCAATAACGAGAGGGTTCGTGCTGCTCGAAAAAGCCGCCTGCAAGAGTTCCTCGCCTTTCACTATGGCGATTGTATTGAGCCCTGTCAGATTGCCTGTCCCGCAGGGCTGGATGTTCAGGGTTATATCGCGCTGATCGCTCGAGGGCAGTATCGAGAGGCAGTGGCTCTCATCAAGGAGTCAATCCCCCTGCCCGCAGTCATCGGGCGTGTTTGCCCTCACCCCTGTGAAGATGCATGCCGCCGGAATTTGGTAGATGAACCCCTGGCTATATGCAGCCTTAAACGGTTTGCTGCAGATAATGACTTCCTATTAGGCGAAAAAAGCTATGTTCCGACGGTGAAGCCCAAGAGTGGTTGCAGGGTTGCTGTAATCGGGTCTGGGCCGGCGGGCCTTTCTGCCGCTTTCTATCTTGCAAGGATGGGACACGAGTTGGAGATCTTCGAGGCACTGCCACAGCCTGGTGGCATGTTACGCTACGGCATACCCGACTACCGCCTACCACCGGAAGTCCTTGACCGGGAGATCTCTGCCATTGTACAGCTAGGGGTTAAGATAACGGTTAGCCGTGTTCTGGGAAAGGATTTCGCATTAGGAAACCTATTCGAGGACGGATTCCACGCTGTCTTTCTTGCTGTGGGGGCACATAAGAGCCAGAAGATACGTGTTGAAGGCGAGGATATGGAGGGTGTTTTACCGGGCACCGATTTTCTGCGCTCGGTAACTCTGGGGGAGCAGACGAATCTGGGCAGTCGGATCGCGGTGATCGGTGGAGGTAACACAGCCATCGATGCAGCGCGTACGGCATTGCGCATGGGTGCAGACAACGTAACTATCGTATACCGTCGCTCCAGGGCCGAGATGCCAGCCAGTGAATGGGAGGTGGAGGAGGCGGAAGAAGAGGGTGTTAAGCTGCACTTCTTAGCAGCACCGGTCAGGATAACCGGAAAAGATGGCAGGGTTTGCGGTCTCGTATGTATCAAAATGGCATTAGGCGAACCGGATGAGAGCGGGCGTCGCAGGCCGGAACCCATATCCGGTTCTGAATTTACATTACCAGTCGACACCGTTATTGCCGCTATTGGGCAGATCCCTGATATATCTTTCTTGAAGACGGAAGGAGCTCATCCTGAGCGGGGGAGCCTTGAGACCGGCAAGGGCGATGTCATTGTCACCCATACCGATACTTTGCAGACTGATATGAAGGGTGTTTTCGCCGGGGGTGATGCCGTAACGGGAGCAGCGCGGGCGGTGGACGCGTTAGCAGCGGGTAAAAAAGCTGCCATTGCTATAGATCGCTATCTAAATGGTGAAGAACTGGAAGGTGCGTGTCAACCTTTTAACCTGAGTAAGGGCGAGCTGAGCGAGCTCAGCAGAGATGAGTTCGTCGATGTGGAGCATCAACCGAGACGGGAAATGTTGAAACTTAGACCCGCGGAGAGACGTGATAATTTCCAGGAAATGGAACTCGGCTACACCGGGGATATGGCTAAAAAAGAAGCGGAAAGGTGCATGGAATGCGGCTGCAAGGCAGCGGATTACTGTACCCTGCGCGAGCTCGCGGCGGAGTATGAAGTACCGTATCCAACTGCCATACGGGATAGCTACCTTTACCCTGTAGATAAATCCCATCCTTTTATAGATATCGATGCTAATAAATGCATTGCTTGTCTCCGTTGCGTTCGAACTTGCCTTGATATGCAGAACGTAGGGGCATTGAGCTTCTGCTATAGAGTGGCTGTCCCCCCCTATGCCCGCTCCCTTATGGATACTAATTGTGAGTCCTGCGGCCAGTGTGTTGTTAGCTGCCCGGTGGGAGCGCTTGTAGCCAAAGATAGGATACCACCACTAAGGGAGGCAAGTACGATATGCCCTTACTGCGGTGTTGGTTGCGGTGTTCTGTTAGGCACAATTGGTAATGATGTGGTGAGCGTGCGAGGCGTTGTGGAGAATCCAGCCAACAGGGGCAGGTTGTGCGTTAAAGGCCGCTTTGGCATCCCCGAGTTCGTCAATCACGAAGAGCGGCTTACTACTCCTCTCATCAGGAAAGATGGCCAGCTCACCGAAGCCACGTGGGAGGAAGCGCTCGACCTTGTTGCAAGCAAGCTATCAGAGTATAAGGACGGCGATAAGTTTGCCACCATCTCGTCAGCCAAATGCACCAACGAGGACAACTACGTCATACAGAAATTCACTCGCGCGGTAATGGGTACAAACAATATAGACCATTGTGCCCGCCTCTGACATGCCCCCACTGTGACCGGTCTGGTCCAAAGTTTTGGTAGCGGGGCAATGACCAACTCTATTGCAGAGATCGGGGAGGCCTGTTGTATCTTCGCCATAGGAACCAATACCACTGAGGATCATCCCATAATCGGTGTTGATGTCAGGATGGCGGTGAAGAATGGCGCCAAACTTATTGTAGCCAACCCCCGTGAGATCGACCTCTGCCGTTTCGCTTCACTATGGCTGCGGCATCGCCCGGGAAGTGATGTCTCCCTGTTGATGGGCATGATGAAGGTTATCATCGACGAGGGACTTTTGGACACCTCATTTATCGAGGAGCGATGTGAAAACTTCGATGAATTCCTTGACTCAATAAAAGCATTTGACCTAAACGAGGTGGAAAGGATCACCGGTGTTCCCCAACAGAAGATTGTGGAGGCAGCCAGGATATTTGCCCAGAACAGCCCGGCAACAATCCTCTACGGTATGGGGATAACCCAGCACTCACACGGTACCGACAACGTGATAGCTGTCGCCAACCTGGCGATGCTCACAGGAAACATTGGCAAACCATCGAGCGGTGTGAACCCGCTTCGGGGGCAAAACAATGTGCAGGGGGCCTGTGATATGGGTGCCCTGCCCAATGTATACCCCGGCTACCAGAGCGTGGCTGATCCCACTATCAAAGAGAAGTTCGAGAAGGCGTGGGGCTCCGAGCTGTGCGGCTCCACGGGGCTGGTGCTCACCGAGGTGATAGACGCTGCTTATCGTGGAGAGATCGAGGCTATGTATCTGGTAGGGGAGAACCCGGTGCTGAGCGATCCCGATGCCAGGCACGTCGAAGAAGCTCTATGCAAGTTGAAGTTTTTTGTTGTACAGGACATATTCCTTACAGAGACGGCTCAGCTTGCCGATGTCGTCCTCCCCGCAGCAAGTTTCGCTGAAAAAGATGGCACCTACACCAATACGGAGCGCCGGGTTCAAATGGGACACCGGGCCATCCAGCCGAGGGGAGACTCCCGGCCTGATTGGTGGATCACCTGCCAGATAGCCAGGAGGATGGGGAGCACAGGATTTGAATTTAAAAATCCATCTCAGATCATGGAGGAGATCACCGATGTAACCCCGTCTTATGGCGGGATATCATATGCACGTCTGGAGGAGGGTAGCCTGCAGTGGCCCTGTCCCACGAAGGAGCATCCGGGAACACCGATCCTGCACACTGCGCTTTTCACCCGCGGCAAGGGAAAGTTCCTACCTCTTGAGTATAAACCACCGATGGAGCAGCCTGATGAGGACTATCCGCTTATCCTCACCATGGAACGAAGCCTGTACCAGTTCCATACGGGCACCATGACAAGGAAGGTGAAGGGGCTAAATGTACTAAATGGCGAGGAACTCGTTCAAATAAATCCGGTGGATGCCGGTAAGTTAGGTATCGATGATGGCGAGCGGGTAAAGGTCATCTCGCGGC
>JAAXQM010000188.1 GCA_012974295.1 Dehalococcoidales bacterium | reverse complement strand
ACCATATAGCTACCAAATTATTGGCCATGATGCTCACCTGTAGACTGCTGAAATAGTCTTGATCAACCCCCTAATCCCCCAATCTTGGGGGATTATTTAAAGCTGGGGGACACCCCCAGACCCCCGGCAGGAAGTATCCTGCACCTCTTGGAATTGAAACACTGAGATTGCCGCGCTGCCCCTGAGGTAAACTCAGAGCTTCGACTAAGGGCATGGCTCACAATGACGGTGTGGTGTGCCCCCTACCTGTTATTCCGAACTTGTTTCGGAATCTCATGGTTGGGATACTTAAATGGGTTCAGCATGATAATGGGTAAGCTGGACGACGTCGACCAGCCTATCCGGCGGATCGAGGCAACGGCGTCGGGTATTGGATTGTAGTGGTGTTCTGTCATGAGATATGGGGATTGCCAAGCAACGACAGTATGAGGTGTTTTTTGTCTGTCATTGCGAGGAGCGTAGCGACGTGGCAATCTCAGGAGTCATTTATAATGAAATGTGGGGTTTGCCGCGCCTTCGGCTCGCAATGACAAATTGTCCATTTCCCAACGGCCCACCCTTAAAGATTTTTCTGGTAGATATCCCCAGACTCCCACTGGAGGTGGTTCCCCTCGGGGCACCTCTTTTTCAGCGGTCTCCAGGCATTCATCGATGTCAAGCCTTCACTCCGTTCTTCACAGGAAGCAACTCGGCCATCTGCTCTAAAAGAGCTTCTTTGCCAAAGGGTTTTTCAATCACGCTGTCGATATCTCGCATTTGCTCCGGATCAATGTGCACTCCCCAGCCAGTGATAAGCATCACTGGCGTATTAGGTTTTGTCGCTTTGACAGCCCTGGCAACATCGATCCCAGATACATCCGGCATCCCCAAATCGGTTATTACCAGCGCATAGTTATTCCCTTTAAAAGCGCTGAGCGCTTCACTTCCACTGGTAACCACTGTTACCGAATGACCTAGATGTTCGAGCGTGAGCCCGATAACATCACTAACCTCCGGATCATCGTCGACCAGGAGTATCCTTGCACGCTTTATAATGGGTGGTTTGCTCTTGGTGCATGATCCATTGGCAACACAGGTGGCCATCGGCAACCTGATGTGGAAAGTGGTTCCTTTCCCCTCACTGCTTTCAACATCGATGCTCCCACCATGCTTGGTAATAATACCCATAGTCACACTCAACCCCAACCCAGAGCCTTTGGAGGCTTTCGTGCTAAAGAAAGGATCGAACAGCTTCGCTCTTATCTCCTCAGGAATGCCTGTACCCGTATCGCTGACAGATAGAACTACCGAACTATCCTCCTGTTTGCTCTCCATCGTTATATTGCCCCCCTCGGGCATGGCATCCATAGCATTGAAGAGAATATTGACCAGTGCCTCCCTCAGTTCGGCTGCATCCCCAGCCGCGGGAGCCACCTCGTTCCGCTCCGAATGAATCTCGATCATCACACCCGCCGTTTCATTGAGTTCCAGACGTCGAGATTCTACCATCTGTATTGCATCTTCTATTAATTTATTCAAATCTATCTCATCGAAAGAGCGCTCCCCCTTTACCACAGCTACTTCTCGAAGACGGCGTACCATCGCTGCAGCATCCAGAGCGGTTTGCTCAATGATTTCTATACTTCTCCTTGCCTTCTCGTCTTTTACATCCGCCAAAGCCAACTGGGCACGGCCTAGAACTACTGACAGGATATTGTTGAAATCGTGGGCCACCCCACCAGCCATCTCACCCAACGCCCTCAGTTTCTCCGCTTGCCGTATCGCATCCTCCGCTCGCTTGCGGTCAGTCATGTCCATCGAAAGGAGCCCCAGGCCATCACCTACCTTAAAAGCCCTTACTGACAGGTAAACATCGCCAATCTTGGGGCGACGGACAACATCCTCAACAAATAAAGGCTCTCCAGTCCTGATAACCTCAAGATATTGGTCGTATCGGCCTCTTTCCTTAATACCAGGATCAAGATCCAGGATGTTTCTCCCGACGTAATCCTCTTTCGTAGCCCCATTTGGATTACGAAGCGATGGATAATTCAGCGAAGATTCATTCAGGTCAATGAGGTTGAGCTCCGAATCCCAGATGGTGAAAAAGTCAGTTGCTGAATCCATGAAGCGTCGTAACTTTTCCTCACTCTCACGTAACGCAATTTCCGCCTGCTTGCGCTCTCTGATATCGCGGGTGACTCCCACAATGCCTATAACTTTGCTATTCTGGTCATGCAGGGGAGATACTATGTTCTCTGTCCACACCGTGGAGCCATCCTTGCAGGTCATTTCCATCTCCAGCGTTCGCGTCCAGAAGAGTTTCTTATGCTCCTGATTTCTTGTGGCTATTTCCTCAGCCATAGCTTCCATAGCAGCATCAAGTGAGGCAGGAGTTAAGAAATATTCCATCGTTTCGGCCATTGCTTCCTCAACACTGTAACCTAGCAACCGCTCAATGGAGGGGCTGACATAGATAACCTGCAGGTTCAGATCCGCAATGGTGATGATATCCGTCACGTTATCAGCCAGCAAGCGATAGCGCTGCTCGCTCTCGCGCAGTGCCCGCTCTGCCCGCTTGCTTTCTGTGATGTCCGTGGTAATCATACCCAGACCATCACCTACCCTAAATGCCCTCACCGACAGGTGAATATCTCCGAGCTTGGGGTTAGAAATAACATCCTCAATTAACAAGGACTCTCCAGTTTCAATAACGGTTAGATATTGGTCATATCTTCCTCGTTCCTTGACATGAGGTTCCAGTTCCGCAATGTTTTTCCCGATGAAATCCTCTTTATTTGCCTTATCGGAATGACGAATCAACGGATATCTCAATGCAGCTTCATTAAGGTCAACCAGGTTGAGCTCTGAGTCCCAGATGGTAAATTGATCGGTTGCTGAATCCATAAAGCAGCGAAGTTTTTCCTCGCTCCCCCACCGCTCTGCTTCAGCCTGTCTGATATTGGTGATGTCTGTGAACATTGCGATTATAGCGGTGGGATTTCCCTCTTCATCCAACACAAGCGTTTCTGTAGTAGCAACGGGAATCTCTCTACCATCCCTGGAAATGAGAGAAAAATATTCAGTACCAGCAATACCTGCCGTCAGCGCAGTGGCGAAATTCGTCATAAGCCTTTGCTGATCCTCTGCCTTAACCAGTACGTTTATTAAACCGACAGCATCTTTACCAATAATATCGCCTTCTGTATAGCAGCATAACCTTGTGAAGGCAGGGTTGCAGGAGACAACTTTCCCCTCCATGCCTATTATCAGCAATCCCTCACCCATTGAATCAAGCACTGCGGCTTTTTCTGTCACCGCCCGCCATTTTTCTTCCTCCACCTTCTTTCGCTCGCTGATATCGCGGGCGATCCCCACAATCCCAGCAGGCTTGCCATCTGAGTCACGCACAAAGCCTACTGCCAGCTCTTCCCATACGATAGAGCCGTCTATATGGTATAGCTCCACCTCCAGTGTACGCATCCTGTGCTTGCTCCACGGCACCTTCCGCTGGGCTAGCCATTCATCAATGGTAATATCCTTTATAGCATCGCGCTGATCTGCGCTCAGTTCGTTTAACACGTCCTGTGAAGAAATGACTCCCTCTCGTCTCTTTCTATCCAGCTCCTCAATAGCCATTTCTTCAAAAAAAACCTTTTGCACGATATTAAAGGAGCCGGGGGTTAAGATTCTCTCCAGAGATAGTACTACTGCTTCCTCAGCACTGTAGCCAAGACGCCTGATTGACGGACT
>JAAXQM010000233.1 GCA_012974295.1 Dehalococcoidales bacterium | reverse complement strand
GACCTCTTCCTGGTCGTTACGGTGAAGCCACACCATGTTTTTCAGCGCAAGGAGAGCGATCTCCATGTCGATATTTCTGTTCCGCTGATCGATGCTGTACTCGGAGGCGAGGTAGCTGTGCCCTCCCTGAAGGGGAAGAATCTCGCCCTAATAATCCCGCCCGAAACTCAGAACGGTAAAGTATTCCGTCTGACGGGTCAAGGTATGCCCAAAATGGGTGCCAGCAAGAATGGTGACCTCTTAGCCAAGGTGAACGTGGTCCTTCCGCAAAAATTAACTGATGGGGAACGGGATCTTTTCCAGCAGTTGAAGGAGATGGAAGCTCAGATATAAAGAGGTGAAAAATGAACTTTGATGATTCATCACCCTGCTATATTATCAGCGTAGCGGCCAGGATGCTGGGTATTCATGCCCAAACCCTCCGTTACTATGAGAAGGTTGGGGTTATCGAGCCGTCTCGATCAACAGGACGAGTACGCCTATACTCTAATCAAGACATTGAGAGACTACGCCAGATAAGAACGCTGATGGAAGACCTAGGGGTAAACCTTGCCGGGGTTGAGGTTATCCTTCGCCTTACTGAGCGCATCTCTGAAATGGAAAGACAGCTTAACAAGAAGGACCTGGAAATCCAGCGCCTCAAAGAAGCACGGCTTTGACAGGTCTAGCTAGCTTGATGAAACGATGTGTAGATAAATTCAGTATACCTAGAACACATTAGGCTTAGCTATAGATTTCATTATTTTAAGAGCGCTGAAATGCTCATAATCAACCCCCTAATCCCCCAAGATTGGGGGGTTTTTAAAGCTGGGGGACACCCCCAGACCCCCGGCAGGAAATATCCTACACCTCTTTTTCAACAGTCTCATTAATTTTCAATGCATATATGGAATACAATACAACAGGAACGATTTACCGAACAGCCGTCGCTTACTTGACTAATACACCCCTTCCCGTTACCCTTTTTACAGGCAGCAGCATGAACCAGCACCAAGACAGCATAGAAGCCTTAGCCAGGGAAGACACCATACAGCTACAGAAGCATAGCTGGATAAGGCGTAACTGGATAAGACTTCTTTCTATACTAGTCATCGTAGCCTTTAGTGCCGCCATTTATTTCACGGGGGGACTATCAGATGATCTCTGGGCCTTAGGATACCTGGGGGTTTTCCTGGTTTCCATATTGGGAAGTGTGGTCATCCTGATACCTATACCAAGCCTACCAGTGGTTTTTCTCATGGGTATGTTATTGAATCCATTTCTAGTGGGGCTGATGGTGGGACTCGGTGAACCCATCGGTGAGATTCCCACCTACATGGCAGGCCGTAGTGGTCAAGTGTCCACTGGTGAAAATAAGAAAAGGAGATTTTTTACTAGGCCAATTGGCTGGATGAAACGGCGGGGTGCTCTAGTTATCTTCACCTTTGCCCTATTACCAAACCCTGCCTTCGACGTAGCAGGCGTTGCGGCTGGGGCTGTTCGCTACCCTTTCTGGAAATTCTTATTAATGTTATTTCTAGGCAAGACAGTTAAGGGCTGGATTATCGCCTTTGCTGGATATGGGACGTTATACCTGCTGCTTAAATTCCTCATCGATTAAAGTCCTCTCCCTTGTCCCTTTGACGTGCTTAACTTTTTATGTTAAGCTATACGAACTAAATTACCTCCCAGCAAACACGGCGAGGCTATTAATTAAGTTATTATCATTTATATTTTAAAACGAAGTCTTGCTAGGTTAGTCCGCTTTTCTGTTGGCTGGGTATGGTGGAGGAGGTACCTATATGGGAACCCCACATCCGCGAGGCCAAGTGCGGCAACCGCAGGTTTCAACCTCTGTGATTCTCGCTGCACTTGTAGGTTTGGTAATTGCATTGCTCCTCTCCGTTCTTATGGCATTTCCTCTTTCCATGCTTCCCGGTCTGTGGGGGCAAGTTACCCCGACTGTCGTTAGCTTTTTCCTTTGCCTGATTTTCATATCTATTACAGTATCACGAAGAAGAGAGCTACTACCCATTATTGGTATTACGTCACCAGCAGGTACACGAAGCATCGGCCAGCCTATACCTCAAAATGGACAGCTAATTGTTGACACCAGCACCCTCATTGATGGGCGCATCGCTGATATCAGTCAGGCTGGCTTTATCCCCGGGTCGTTGATCATTCCCAGATTTGTTCTGGACGAGTTGCAGCACATCGCCGATTCCTACGATTCGATGCGACGCAATCGCGGGCGGCGGGGCCTTGAGATACTTACCAGACTGCAGCAGGAGTCCAATACCCCTTTAGAGATCTCGGATCTGGATGCCAAGGAAATCACGGATGTTGACAGTAAGCTGGTGAAGCTGGCTAAGTCTCTCGGTTGTGCTATTATTACCAACGACTTCAACCTGAATCAGGTTGCAAAAATCCAGGGGGTTCAGGTGCTAAATGTCAATGAACTGGCCAATGCTGTACGGCCCGTGGCGTTGCCCGGTGAGGAGATGCAGGTGAGCATCATCCAGGAGGGCAAGGAGTTCGGGCAAGGCCTCGGCTTCCTTGACGATGGAACGATGATCGTGGTGGAAAACGGCCTGCGCTATATCAATAGCAGCATTACGGTAGTAGTTACAAGGGTACTGCAAACAGCGGCGGGGAGAATGATCTTCGCTCACCCCAAAGCGGAGTAAATGATGGAAAAGGTTGGCGCCATCGTAGTCGCTGCGGGCGTAGGCAAGCGAATGGGCGGGGCAGATAAAATCTTCGCCAACTTAGCGGGCAAACCTCTTTTAGCCCGTACCGTCGATGTATTCCAAAGGTGTCCCGCAATTGACCAGGTGATTATTGTATTACACGAGGATAGGCTGCAGGAGGGATGGCAACTTATCAAAGAGAATCGATTGTCCAAGGTTAGTGATATATGCCCCGGTGGAGTACGCCGCCAGGACTCGGTAAAGGAGGGTTTGCAAAAGCTCTGCGACTGCCAGTGGGTTGTGATACATGATGGGGCTCGTCCCTGCCTCAGCCAGACCCTAATAGATGAAGGGCTCGATGAGGCCCGTCAGAGCGGCGCTGCTGTCCCTGCCCTATCTGTAACCGATACTATAAAAGTCGTTGACTCTGACTCATTCGTTGTAGAAACGCCGCTACGTCAGCATCTCAGGTCAGTACAGACCCCTCAGGTGTTTCGATACGATATAATAAGTGAGGCCTATCGCAGATCTGATAGTGATGTTACCGACGATGCCACCCTCGTGGAGAACCTCGGTTACAGGGTTAAGGTCTATCCAGGCTCTGATACCAATATCAAGGTGACCACTCCGGAGGATCTATACCTGGCCGAGGCCTTTTTTAGAAATAAGGAGTGAGACCATTTCAACAATCTCTTTTGATGTACTACGGTTGCAAATGATAAAAGAGGTAAAAAGGGTTTAATGGAGCAAGATAGGAAATGGCAGCAATGCCTGTGAAAAAGTGGGACTATAGATGCGCGTAGGAATCGGCTATGATGTTCATCCCCTGATCGAGGGGCGCCCTCTGGTTCTTGGAGGAGTGCTCATACCGTTCGGGCGAGGTCTCTATGGTCATAGCGATGCAGATGTACTGACGCACGCTATCATAGAAGCCCTTCTCGGTGCTTCCGCATTGAAGGACATCGGCACCCATTTCCCCGATTCCGACCCGCAGTATAAAGATATATCCAGCATCGCGCTTCTCAAACGTGTTGGTAACATGCTTCTGCAAAGGGGCTTACATATCGAAAATATTGATGCCACCGTAGTTTGCGAG
>JAAXQM010000203.1 GCA_012974295.1 Dehalococcoidales bacterium | reverse complement strand
GCAATAGCGCTTTCGGTTGCATTTATGAAGTCTGCCGAAAAAGAGGTGCAGGATACTTCCTGCCGGGGGTCTGGCGGTGTCCCCCCGTCTTCAATAAATCCCCCAAGATTGGGGGATTAGGTGGTTGATTGAGTTTATTTCATTAATCTCCTTTTATCAGTCAATATTGAAGAAAAAGAAGGGCGACGCTATATGCGCCGCCCTTTTAGTTTAAGCAACTATGCCTCTAAAACAGGCCTGACACCTTGCCATTCGTTACATCTACATCGACCCTTCTGAAAGCGGGATCGGAAGAGGTGCCCGGCATCAGGCTTATGGTGCCAGCGCAGGGACACAAGAACTTCGCGCCCGAGTAGATCAACACATCGCGAATGGGCAGGGTCCACCCTTTGGGAACCCCTTTTAATGCCGGCTCGTGGGTGAGGCTAAGGTGGGTTTTCACCATCATGGTGGCGAACTCATCGTACTTTGCATCCGCCTCGAAAGCCTTAGCCTTCTCGGTGGCCTCTGGGCTCCACGATACACCATCGGCGCCATAGACTTCCTTGGCAATCTTCTCAACACGTTGTCGTAGTTTAGTCTCATTGGGGTAGAGGAACTGGAAGTCGGACTTGTCGTTACAGGCTTCCACAACGGCATCGGCCAATTCAAGGGCACCGTCGCCGCCATCAGCCCAGTGGGTTGACATGGCGCAGCGCGCACCGGCCTTCTCAGCCGCCTCCCTGACCATGGCGATCTCTGCTTTGGTATCAGTGTGGAAGCAGTTGACACACACCACGGGGTTCATACCGGATTTCCTGATTGTATTAATGTGGTGCACCATGTTAGGTAAACCATTTTCAAGGAGTCCCAGGTTCTCTTTGGTGTACTCTTCTGCTAGTGGAATGCCGGCTACCACTTTGGGGCCGCCGCCGTGCATCTTGAGCGCGCGGATAGTAGTGGTAAGCACTGAAACGTGTGGCTTCAATCCGCTAAAGCGGCACTTAACATTCCAGAACTTCTCGAAGCCAATGTCTGCAGCGAATCCACTCTCGGTTACATGGTAGTCGAACATTTTTAGTCCGATGCGGTCGGCAATGATGGATGACTGACCCACGGCTATGTTGGCGAAGGGACCAGCATGCACCATACATGGCTGGTACTCCACCGTGCTCATGAGGGTGGGATTGATGGTATTTCGCATCCATGCGGTCATCGCTCCGCCCACCTCCAGGTCGCCGGTGGTTACCGGCTTGCCGCTCTTATCGAAAGCCACGGTAATCTGGTCCATCCTCTGCCGCAGGTCTGCAAGGTCGCGGACAATGGAGAGCATAGCCATTAGCTCTGAGCTCACCGCTATGCCAAACTTGGACTGCATAGTGAAGCCGTCCATTCTACCGCCGAGACCTATGATAATACTACGCAGACTCTGGGCGCAGAAGTCTATGATCCAGCCCATTTCCACCCTTGTTGGATCGACATTCAGGCGCGGCATCTTGGTAAGTCGCTGAAGCTGCTCGTCATTGTAGTTGCGCTCATGCTGCATCCTTGCGGTAAGTGCTATCATCGCCAGGTTATGGGCGTTCATTATGTCGTTTATGTCACCGGTAAGGCCCATGGAGAATTCAGTCATGGGGATGAGGAGTGCATTACCCCCACCTGCAGCGGTCCCCTTAATGTTCATGGTAGGGCCGCCCGAGGGCTGACGCAGAGCGCCACCTACACTTAATCCTCTCTTGCCCAAGCCTTCCATCAGACCACAGGAAGTCGTACTCTTGCCCTCACCTAATGGAGTAGGAGTAATGGCTGTTACCTCGATATACTTACCATCCCCCTTATTCTTAAGGCGATCCATTATTTTAAGGAAGTCGAGCTTGGGAGTACGGCCAAAGGGGATAAGTTCATCCTTCTCCAGCCCAAGTTTCTCAATCCACTGCTCGGGTCTGGGCATATTCACTTCGGCAGCCTCGGATATCTGCCAATCTTTCATCTTAGTAGCATCATAAGCCATACACACCTCCTTCTTTAATTTACTTGCCCCTGGCAGAGTAATAACTTACTTTTTATTCAGGCCCAGGAACTCTATCGCATTATCACGCAGGACCCGCTGCTTGGTTTCATCCTTGATATCCAGCGCCATGAACTGTTCCTTGGTAAGCTTCAGGCCATAGCTATTGGAGCCGAACATGACCTTCTCGCGACCCCGGCTGCTATTCATAAAGCGAACCGTGTCCGGGGTCAGGTTCCGCGGATTATAGGCGGAGATATCGCCATAAACGTTGGGGTGGCGGAAGATCATGGAACACCATTCATCGACCCACGGATAACCGGTATGTGAAAGGTTGATCTTCAGATTAGGGAAATCGATAGCTACTTTGTCTACCTCATAAGGGTGCCCTACCCAGCTGGGCAGCGGCTCAGCGGAGTGCCCCACCTGCATTCCCACCGGCACCCCCAGCTCGCTGCACTTGGCGTATAAGGGATAGCATTTTGCGTCCGATGGGGTGATTCCGAAGGTTATGGGATGGAAGTAGACATATTTGAAGCCGTACTCCTTGACTGACTTATCGATCTCGCGCAGGCTATCATCGATGCGGAATGGGTTGTAGCTGGCACCGCCGATAATCCTTCCCTTGCCCTCTTTTACCATCTTGTAGATTGCGTCATGGGGATACTCCATGATTATCTGGTGATGGAAGTAGTATGACCACATCTTGACATCGGTGATCATTACATACTCAAAGCCGACCTCGTCCATTGTCTTAACCAGTGCTTCCACGCTACTGTGTCCGGGCATAAACCCCTGTTCCTTAATCTTTTTAAACTGCTCCCTTGTGGGCGGTTGTCCACCAAACTGGGTTTTGAAGGTACTTCGAGCCATTATCTTGAACTCTTCCCAGTCAAACATGTACTCCTCGTACCCTGCCTCCGTAGGGTAGTTCATCATATCGACCGCTTTAATGTCCGCAAGTTCTGCCATTTTCTAACCTCCTCTTTCTATTTCTTTATTTGGACTCAGCTTGCGCCTCAGCTGCGCGAACAGTGTTCGCCATCAGCATTGTTACCGTCATCGGACCCACTCCGCCAGGTACCGGGGTGATAGCCTTGGCCTTCTCTTTGATGGCCTCAAAGTCACTATCGCCGACAAGAATTCGTTTTCCTTCAGGGGTTGTGCCTACCTGATTGACACCAACATCTATAACAACTACCCCTTCTTTTACCATGTCCGCCGTTATCGCTTTAGCTTTGCCCATAGCAGCTATCACGATATCCGCCTGCCGGGTTATCGATGCCATGTCCTTCGTGCCGGTATGGACCACTGTCACCGTAGCATTGGCGCCCTTCTGTTTTTGCATGAGAATGGCCATCAAAGGCTTTCCCACAATGTTGCTGCGGCCACATATCACCACATGTTTCCCTTCGGGGCTGTTACCGCTGCGTACAAGCAATTCCTGAACCCCATGCGGTGTGCAAGGCATGAAATACGGTTCCCCGATAAGGAGCTTACCAACATTGACCGGGTGAAAGCCATCCACGTCTTTCGTAGGGTCAATGAGATTAAGAACCTTAGCCTCATTAATGTGCTTGGGCAGTGGAAGTTGAACCAGCATACCGTTCCACTTGGGGTCCTTGTTAAGTTCGTCAATCTTGGCAAGTATGATCTCCTCCTTAGTATCATCGGGATACACTAAGGTCTCAGATACAATGCCCAGCTCATCACTGGCCTTGGTCTTTGCTGTAACATAGGATACAGAGGCCGGATCCTCTCCCACGCGGATAATGAAAAGGCCTGGAGTTATACCCCTCTTCTTCAACTCCTCTACCTTTATCTTTAACTCCGCACGAATCTCCTTTGCTATCTCAGAGCCTTTTATAATCTCTGCTGTCATATTATGTCTACTCCTTTCTAATATCTTCTTCGGCTAGCACATCTTTCTCAGTGGGGAAAATACAGATGGCTCCGCTGGATACAGCTTGCCACTCTATGGCGTACAGGTCGATGAATGGTAACACGGGATATTTGCTCAGTGTTATCCGGTGGGGATAAAACGCAAGCAACAGCAGCGATGGTGCGCTGAGGTTCAGGGATATCACTGATTAGGGACACGTAAATCATTGCCACTAGGCCAAGTAGTCCGCAAAAATTATACCATGTGCCACCGGGTAAGGCAATATTTGTGATAATTTTCTCAAACTTATTATTGAAGAGACCGCTGAAAATGAGGTGCAGGATATTTCCTGCCGGGTGCTGGGGGTGTCCCCCAGCTTAAGAGGTCCCCCAAGATTGGGGGATATAGGGGGTTGATTGAGAATATTTCAGCAGTCTCTGAAATATGATTTGGAGACAATTGACAATATGGTATACTATGGCTGAATAGCAATGCATCACGTTGGCGTGGATATAATAGAGATATATCGTATTGAAAGAGTGATTGAACTCTGGGGGGAGCGTTTTCTCCAGCGAGTCTATACTGATACAGAGTATAAGGATTGCCAAGGCCGTGCTCCATCACTTGCGGTTCGCTTTGCTGCCAAAGAGGCGGTAATGAAGCTTTTAGGCACCGGTATCAAGGGGGTTGGCTGGCGGGAGATCGAGGTGCTTTCCAATCGTGATGGCAAGCCATCGGTCTATCTTCATGGCGCAGCGCATCAGAAGGCCATGAGTCTTGGTATCGGGGAACTGGCTATCAGCCTTTCCCATTCCCGGAAGTATGCCGTCGCTTCAGTTGTCGGGAGCAGCAGTGAAGATTGTATCAACTAATGAAATGCAGGATATTGAGCGTGGCTCTGCTGATCAGGGCATTCCAACAGATGTGCTCATGGAGAACGCAGGGCTCGCTTTTGCCCAGAAGGTAAAAGGGTGGCTCGGTAGCATAGTCGGTCAGCAAATCCTTTTCCTTATAGGCCCGGGTAATAATGGCGGAGATGGATTAGTAGCCGCTCGCCACCTTCATGACTGGGGTGCCAGGGTCAATGTATACCTTGGCAACCAGCGAAGGGAAGATGATCCTAATTACAAAACCATCATAGAGCGTGATATTCCTATCGCTATAGCTGGCGATGATAAGCACTTAACAAGCCTTGATAGCGCACTATCCACAAGCGACGTGGTTATCGATGCCCTCTTCGGCACCGGGAAGATCCGCTCACTTGAAGGCACGATGAGGGATGTTTTGACCAGGGTTAAGGGAGCGAGAGAGGCAAATCACAGTCTTAAGGTAATTGCCATTGATCTGCCTTCAGGGCTGAATGCCGATAGCGGAGCCACCGACCCCTCTTGTCTTGCCGCCGATTTAACGGTAACTCTGGGCTATCCCAAGACCGGGCTATTTTCCTTCCCCGGAAGAGATTTTATTGGTGAACTTATTACTGCTGATATTGGTATCCCATCAAACCTTGCCGAAGGAATCGCTGCCGAGTTAATTACTGAGGATCTGGTACGATCAATACTACCTCGAAGGCCGAATAGTGCCCATAAGGGAACCTTTGGGAGAGTGCTCGTCTGCGCAGGGTCGCTTCATTACATTGGAGCTGCGTATCTTGCCTGTGAGGGAGCCATGCGGGTGGGCGCCGGACTGGTAACCCTTGCAATGGCCCGGAGCCTCCAGTCCATTCTGGCTGCGAAGCTAACCGAGGTGACCTATGCACCGCTGCCAGAAGAGGAAGCCGGTTTTATTAGCAGTAAGGCCTCCCAAATATTGCATGAGAGACTCGCAGACTATAACGTCCTTCTAATTGGGTGTGGACTGAGCCAGCACCCTTCGGTAATGGAATTCGTAAGAGATTCATTGCTTGAGATGCCACCTTCTCTTGCTCCATTACTTGTTCTCGATGCCGATGTTCTAAATGCCCTGGCACAAAGCCCACAGTGGTGGAAGAGGCTAGGTCAAGACGCTATACTTACTCCTCATCCCGGAGAAATGGCGAGGCTCAGCGGGTTATCCGTAGAGGATATCGAGCGAGAGCGATTAAAAGTAGCACGGGAGCATGCTGCATTGTGGCAAAAGACGGTGATACTCAAGGGAACCCCCACAGTTATCGCATCGCCCGATGGTTCAGCACGGATTAGTGCTATAGTAAATCCCGGTCTGGCTTCAGCCGGTACTGGGGATGTGCTGTCAGGGGCCATTGCTGGACTTCTAGCTCAGGGGCTTTCCTACTATGATGCTGCTACCTGCGGCGTATATCTCCATGGGCTTGCCAGTGAAATGGTGCGTATGGAGCTTGGTGATGCCGGTATGGTTGCAAGTGATCTGCTACCAGCTTTACCCAGGACAATTAAGAAAATCAAGGAAGGCTAAAATGTTACTGGCTATAGATATAGGAAACACTAATATTGCCATCGGGGTCTTTGAAGGGGAGACGCTACGTGCTACCTGGGACGTGGCCACTGATATTAATAAAACAGCAGATGAGTACGCTGTGCTTCTATTGAACCTTTTACCGAGAGAGGAGCTTGCACCCTCCGACATTAGTCATGTTAGCATTGCATGCGTTGTACCCCCGCTTCTTACCATTTTTGAGCAGCTCAGCCACCGTTACTTCGATATCTCTCCGCTCATTGTCGGTCCGGGTGTGAAGACTGGAGTGCGTATTAGTACTGACAATCCTCGTGAAGTGGGTGCCGACCGTATAGTGAATTCAGCAGCAGCACACCATCTCTATGGCGGGCCACTCATCGTGATCGATTTTGGCACTGCTACTACGTTTGATGCGATATCCAAAGAGGGAGATTACCTCGGCGGTGCCATAGCACCCGGGATCGGCATCGCGGCAGAGGCTCTCTTCGAGCGAGCATCGAAACTGCCCCGGGTAGAGTTGGTTGCTCCTCAATATGCTATCGGTAAAAATAGTGTAACCGCTATGCAATCGGGGATCATTTTCGGCTACGTAGGGCTTATCGAAAGTCTGGTCACTCGCTTTCAACGGGAACTGGGGGGCAAGGTGCAAGTGATAGCCACCGGCGGTCTTGCCAATACAATCGCTAAGGAAACGAAGGTGGTGGATGCAGTGGACATGCATCTGACCCTCATTGGGCTGCGATTGGTTCACGAGCTGAATCTATAGGAGAAGATATGGTGAGAGGTAAAACGATAGTATTGGGTGTCACTGGCAGTGTCGCCGTATATAAAGCGGTGGAACTGGCAAGCAAGCTTACCCAGGACGGGGCGAAGGTCGATGTGGTCATGACCAGGTCAGCTCAGGAGTTCGTCACCCCTCTTACATTCCGAAGCGTCACCCAACGGCCGGTAGTTACTGAAATGTTCGATCTGGAAGCCGAGTTCAGTATCGAGCATGTCTCCCTGGCGGAACGAGCCGATCTGGTGATTATCGCTCCAGCGACGGCAAACACCATTGCCAAGCTGGCAACAGGCATCGCCGATGATATCCTCAGTTGTACCGTGCTCGCCACCAAAGCCCCGGTGATTGTTTCTCCGGCGATGAATGTAAATATGTACGAGAACCAGGCTACACAGGAGAATATCGCCAGACTTAAAGAGAGGGGATTTAGATTTGTTGGCCCCGTCTATGGCCGATTAGCCTCTGGTGCCATGGGTTTGGGTCGCTTTACGGAGCTCTCTGAAATCCTGGGTGCGATTCACCAGGTACTGGGCCAAGACGGCGATCTGGCAGCCCGTAAAATCGTGGTTAGCGCTGGAGGTACACAGGAGCCCATAGACCCGGCACGCCATATCAGCAATCGCTCCTCAGGAAGAATGGGTTATGCCCTGGCTGAAGCAGCCCGTGACCGTGGTGCCGAAGTGATTCTTGTGAGCGGCCCGACGGCCCTTACTCCCCCGGGTGGTGTAGCAGTGATTCATGTTCAAACAACGCTTCAGATGCGTGATGCCATCACTGATGCGATCCGAGGGGCCGATGCACTCATTATGGCAGCTGCACCGGCCGACTATCGCACGGCAACCAGGGCCGATAAAAAGATTAAGAAGGGGGCCAAGACCCTCACCCTGGAACTGGTAGAAAACCCTGATATCCTGAGCGAGATTAAGGGCGATAAAAGCGATTTTATCAGGGTTGGGTTCGCTGCTGAGAGCGATAATCTGGTAGAAAACGCCAAAGATAAGCTGGAGAAAAAACGGCTAGACCTTATAGTAGCCAATGATATCACCGCCACCAATAGTGGCTTTGGTACGGATACAAACAGGGTGGTGCTCATCGACCGCTCCGGCAAAATGACTAAACTGCCACTTCTTCCCAAATCGGAAGTGGCCGATAAAATACTGGACAGGGTAGCTAAATATCTACTCCACGATGTCATTAACCCCGTTAACAGTGTAATAATTATGCTAACGCAATCATCATTAAAATCACCGGAGCGTCGTGTTCGAATACCTTCGAAGGGAAAATACTTATTTCCACATGCCCGCAAAAATGTCGAATTACATACTTACGATATAGGTATTATGAAACGCTATTACGATCCCAAATTCCAAGAACTTTCAATTGGGAAATGGCTTAAGGTTCACCCTGAACTTAAACCGGGAGACAAACTGATTATCGAAGTAATCAAACCAATGAAAAGCTATCGGCTCAAAATAGTCTGATTTTAATCGTTATTGGTAGTCTTATTATGACACAGCAGAAGCTTTCAGAAATACCCAAAGCCTATGATCCACAGCATGTAGAGACGAAGTGGTATCAGTTCTGGCTAGAAAAGGGCTACTTCACCCCCAAGATCGACCCACAGAAGAAGCCCTTTGTAATAATCATGCCTCCACCCAATGTCACCGGCGAGCTTCATCTGGGTCACGCCCTCACGGCAACCCTGGAAGACATTATGATTCGCTGGCACCGCATGATGGGCGACCCAACCCTGTGGCTTCCCGGTATCGACCACGCGGGGATCGCCGCCCAGGTAATAGTGGAGCAGATGCTTGCTAGGGAGGGAGTAACCAGGTACGACCTGGGACGGGAGCAGTTCCTCGAGCGGATGTGGCAGTGGATAAAACAGTATGGTCGGGCGATCGCGGAGCAGCACAAGAGCCTGGGTGCTTCCTGTGACTGGAGCAGGGAACGTTTCACCTTGGACGAGGGGCCTTCGCAGGCGGTTCGCACCACCTTCGTCCGCTTATATGAGAAGGGACTTATCTATCAAGGGAAGCGTATCATTAACTGGTGTCCGCGCTGTACGACCGCTCTCTCCGACCTGGAGGTCGAGCATAAAGAAGAGACGGGGCACCTATTTTATGTTAACTACCGGCTCGCTGGTGAGGATGGCATTATCACCGTTGCCACCACCCGCCCCGAGACCATTCTCGGTGACACTGCAGTAGCGGTCAACCCGAAGGATAAGCGATATGCCAATCTTGTGGGTAAAAGCGCTATCCTACCCGTCATTGGCAGGGAGATCCCCATCGTCGCAAATGATGCAGTCAATTCAGAATTTGGTACTGGAGCGGTGAAGGTTACCCCATCGCATGACCCGGTGGACTTCGAAATTGGCCAGCAGCACGATTTACCCTCGGTGAATATATTGAATCCCGATGGGACTATGAACGTAAATGCCGGCACGTACCAGGGTCTGGATCGCTTCGCCTGCCGCGAGCAGCTCGTCGACCACTTGGAGAGCGAGGGGTTGCTAGTTAAGGTAGAGTCGCATCAACACTCAGTGGGGCATTGCTGCCGCTGCGACTCCGTGATCGAACCGTGGGCCAGCAAGCAATGGTTCATCAGCATATCGCCCCTGGCGATTCCAGCAATAGATGCGGTAACGGATGGCAGGATCAGGATCATCCCGGAGCGCTTTACCAAGGTCTACCTTAACTGGCTGGAGAACATTCGCGACTGGTGCATCAGCCGCCAGCTGTGGTGGGGGCATAGAATCCCGGTGTGGTACTGTGACGAATGCGGTCAGCTCACGGTGACTACGGAGGATCCCCTGGTCTGTGCTCATTGCGGTTCCTCGAAAATTGTGCAGGACCCCGACGTCCTCGATACCTGGTTCAGCTCGGCGCTGTGGCCCCATTCCACCCTGGGCTGGCCTGAGCAAACTGAGGATCTGAAATATTTTCATCCTACAACGGTGATGGAGACCGGTTATGACATCCTCTTTTTCTGGGTTGCCAGAATGATAATGATGGGCCTGGAGAATACCGGAGAGATACCATTTGACACTGTTTATCTTCACGGATTGATACGCGATGAGAAGGGCGAGAAGATGAGTAAGATGAAGGGCAACGTATTGAATCCACTGAATGCCATTGATAAATATGGCACTGATGCCCTGCGCCTCGCAATATCCACCGGCACGTCGCCGGGAAACGATATGAGGCTGAGTAAAGGGAAGCTGGAGGCCGCCCGCAACTTCGCCAATAAACTATGGAACGCCTCTCGATTCATATTAAGCAATATTGAGGATGGTACAAGTTTTGAAATCAACCACGAAATACTGCCCATTGAGGACCGCTGGATCCTAAGTCGTTTGAGCCGCATAGTTGACAGTGTTGGTAGCCTTATGGGAGATTTCCAGTTCGGCGAAGCTCAGAGGCAGATCCACGATTTCCTCTGGGGAGAGTTCTGCGACTGGTATATCGAGATGGCGAAGCTTCGCTTCAGGGATGGTACGAACGAAAGAGGTGAAATATCTCCGATGCCCGTGCTTGCCCATGTACTGGAGACGTCATTGCGCTTGCTCCATCCCTTCATGCCCTTTATCACTGAGGAGATATGGCAGAATCTGAAAGGATACCTTGATTACGATATGGCCGAATCCATTATGGTCTCCCCCTACCCAACTACCGGTGATGGTGATAGAGATAGTAGGGATAGATCAGAGATTGACGCCGAGGCTGAGAAACAGATGACGGTGGTTATTGATATTGTTCGAGCTATTAGAAACGCGCGCGCCGAGTTCCGGGTAGAACCATCCAAGTGGATAGAGGCATTTGTGGTCGCCGTACAAACTAGACCTGCAATTGAAACTCAAGCTCAGGCTATCGAAAGCCTGGCCCGGGTAAGGCCGCTAACCATCATCGGTAGCGATGACGTGAGGCCAGATAAAGCTAAAACCTTGGTGCTTGATGGGGCCGAGGTAATCCTGCCTATGGCAGGTATGGTAGACCTAGAGACGGAGAGAGCGCGGTTGAAGAAAGAAATTGATGGCAATCAGGCAGAGATCGCTCGGATAGAGGCCAGGCTTAAGGATGAAAGCTTCCTTTCCAAGGCGCCCGCAGACGTGGTGGAAAGGGAACGAGAAAAGCTGGCTACCCAGCATGATCGACTAATGAGACTAAATGAAAGGCTTTCCGATTTTCGCTAACAAGCTGAGATAAGGGAAAGTCCCTTGCTGCACATTCCAAAACGCACTATGGTGGCATAAAATGAGAGTACTGGAAAAGAGGCGCAGGATACTTCATGCCGGGGTCTGGGGGTGTCCCCCAGCCTTCTAAAAGTCCCCCAAGACTGGGGGATATAGGGGGTTCATCATGCCTATTTCAGCGTTCTCTAAATAAGGGTTTGGAAGGGAGTTAATACGGCACAATGGAAGCGAAGAATGGTGATGAGATCAAGAAAGCAGTACGAGAGCTTTACGGCGATATAGCGCGGCAGCATGAGTGCTCATGTTGCGCACCTCCGAGCGAAGTGGACTCCGGTTGTTGCAGTTCTTGCGCGAGTGAAACGAGCAGCGCCCAGACTTTCTATTCCGCAGAGGAACTGGAATCCATTGCGGCGGACATACCATCGCTGGGCTGCGGCAATCCTATAGCCCTGGCGGAGTTAAAGGAGAACGAAGCGGTTGTCGACCTGGGAAGCGGAGGGGGGTTGGACTGCTTTTTGGCGGCACAACGGGTTGGCCCACAGGGAAAGGTTATCGGTCTGGATATGACTCCAGATATGATTGATCTGGCAAGGGCAAACGCGGAGAAGCTCTCCCTGGATAACGTCGAATTTCGATTGGGTGAGATGGAGCATATGCCTGTTGAGAGCAACTCGGCGGACGTGGTTATATCTAACTGCGTGATAAACCTTTCCCCTGATAAAGATGCTGTCTTCGGGGAAGTTTTTCGAGTGCTCAAGCCGGGAGGCAGGCTCTGTGTCTCGGACATCGTCACCCATGGCGAGCTACCGGAATCGATTCGCGAGAGCCTGGTACAGTGGGCTGGTTGTGTGGCAGGTGCTCTGAAGGAAGAGGACTATTTAGAGAAAATTCGCCAAGCTGGTTTTGTTCAGCTTGAGAAGGAAGAAGCGAAAGTAGATCCCTATAAAGAGGAAGCTGCCTATAATCTTGGAGCTTCGATAGCCAGTATAGCGGTGAAAGCCTTCAAGCCTGCGTAGTCTCCCCGTTGGAATCCATTCGATGTTTCTTTTGGCTCCACTGACGTTCAAGTTCCTTGAGCGCCTTTTTCGTATCGCTTGCAATGCGTGCTTTATCACAATTGTTTAGCCGGTACTTAAAGAGCCAGTATGTAAACTCCTTCAACTCACCGAGTTCCATAGAGTTCCGCTTAGGATAGCCCTTTTCTCTTCTGAATTTCGTTAGTAGTTCGGCCATCGGGGCGCCATAAACTCGCTCATACACCTCCTTCGAGAGGTGATTATTCTCCGTTAAGGCGCGCGCTCGCTGCTCCTTGCGTGTTTCCTCCTCCACCGCGAGGAGTAGAGTCTCCTCTACTGTAATGCCATAGAAATAGTTAAGGTGAGCGCGGTATTTAGCCTCACCGATGAGTCGGCAGAACTCCTCTCCCTGAAGTTCGAGAGGGGCTTTCCCGTGGAAGAGAAGTGAGATCACTTCTTCTTCAGGAACGAGATTATCAACCTCAGCCAGGAGCCGCTCAGCAAGGAGCAACCAATCAAAGGCTTCGTTGTCGATAAGATAGCGATAGTCCCGGTCGTGATAGCTCTCCTCAGATACAGTCCACCGCTCTATTGCCTCAAGAAGGGCAATATACCAGTGCTCACCCCGGATAATCGACTCCTTGAGATAGCGAATCGCTTCGTTATCGTCAGAAACGCCAGTCTCTCCAAAGAGTTGTAGCTGATCCTCCATACCATTCTCACTATCACCAGTACTAGAACTTGTTCTCGCCTTTTATCTCCAGCAGATCGACGATATATGAAAACACCTTAGAGATTTCGCTGTTTCTCATTAGATCACTGACCGCAGCACTTCTTGTACTTCTTACCGCTGCCGCATGGACAGGGATCGTTGCGCCCCAGTTTATTACCCGCCGTCCCTACCACAGCTGGCTCCTTGCGTTTTACTGCCTCTGCCATCGGCGATGGAGGGGGTGCTTTCTCCTTGGAGATACCCACCCTATAGATGGTGTGCACTACACCGTGCTCGATGCCGGCAAGCAGGTTCTGGAACATTTCCTGTCCCTCCTGCTTGTACATAATCAGCGGGTCCCTTCCCCCCACAGCCTTCA
>JAAXQM010000080.1 GCA_012974295.1 Dehalococcoidales bacterium | reverse complement strand
TAGTAGAGCCCTCGATGAAGACGTTTCGCTGGCAGAGAGGAAGAACATGGTGCATATGGGCACCATCGTGAGTTACGGCAGAGCAACCGCCGTGGCTATAGCTACAGGCGCTAATAGCGAGATAGGCAAGATCGCTCAGACTATACAAGAGTTGCCGACTTCGAAAACTCCGCTGCAGAAAAGTATTGGCAAACTAAGTAAATACCTGGTTATACTCTTCCTGGTTTTCTGTAGTCTCCTGGTAATAATAGGACTAGTTCAAGGTCTTGACTGGTTAGAAATATTTATTATTGCAGTAGCAGCTGCTGTCGCTGTAATCCCTGAAGGTCTGCCAGCTGTAGTCACAGTCGCATTAGCGCTGGGTATGCGGACGATGGCTCGCCACAATGCAGTAATTCGTAGACTGGTGGCTGTGGAGACTCTAGGATCAGCTACCGTTATCTGCACTGATAAGACGGGAACATTAACGCGTAATGAGATGACCGTCAGGAAGATTGTTGTTGATAATAAGACTATTGAGCTTTCCGGTGAGGGATATGAACCGAAAGGCGAATTCTGCCGAGATGGAGTTCGCCTTATCCCTGAACACGAATTATCACTCAATTTGTTGCTTAATATAGGCACTATGTGCAACGATGCTCTGCTTTCAACGGATGAGAATGGTAGCAGTATTCTGGGGGATCCTACGGAAGGCGCACTGGTGGTGGCCGCTGCCAAAGCGGGTATTGATAAGGAGAGCCTGGCGAAGACATTCCCTCGCCTTGATGAAATACCTTTCCAGAGCGAGAAGCAATACATGGCTACACTTCACACTCAGGACGGGAGGCGTGTAGCCTATGTAAAAGGTGCTCCTGAGAGAATTCTATATTTGAGTAAACGTCACTTAAGGGACGGCCAAATCGTGCCTTTACTTGAGACCAACGCTCAGCTCATACAAGAGTCAAATCAAGCTATGGCTCGAGAAGCGATGAGGGTTCTGGCCATCGCCTATACCGAACTAACGTACGATACTGTAGATCTCAAAGAATCAGACCTGAGAGACAACCTGATTTTCGTTGGACTGGTGGGAATGGAGGATCCACCTAGGGCGGAGGCCACTAAAGCGGTTACCTTATGTAAGCAGGCTGGAATAAAGGTTGTCATGGTTACAGGCGACAATATTGTAACCGCTGAGTCGATAGGCAAGCGGATAGGTTTATCTCAGGGTAGCTCTGTTACTGGTACTCAGATTGCTGAAATGAGCGATGGAGATTTGCATAACCAGATAGAAGATATCTCCGTATTCGCAAGAGTGGAGCCTCTTCAAAAACTCAGGATAGTAAATGCATTCAAGAGCCGTGGTCATATAGTGGCCATGACCGGAGACGGGGTCAACGATGCGCCTGCGCTTAAGGCAACAGATATTGGTATTGCAATGGGCATTAAGGGCACCGATGTAGCAAAAGAGGCGTCTGATGTCGTGCTAGCCGACGACAATTTCGCATCAATTGTAGCTGCAGTAGATGAAGGCAGATCAGTATTCAACAAACTGCGCAATGTCATCTTCTTCGACCTGAGCACTAATATCGGTGAGCTCCTCGCCTTTCTATTAGCTCTTATTTTCGTGGGACAATCACCATTATTGGCTGTTCAGATATTATGGGTCAATCTGGTGACCGACTCGGCAATGGGTTTACCATTGGTAGTGGAGCCAAAGATTGGCGATGAGCTAAAGCAGCCGCCTCGTCATCCTAAGGTAGGATTGGTATTTCCAGGGCTTCTTTTCAGGGTTGCGTTCCTAGCAGCCATGATGGGCATTGGGGTATTCGCCATATTTAAATGGTCGTATGGCAGAGTAAGCATAGAAGAGGCGCGAACTATGGCTTTCTGTACGCTGGTGGCATTCGAATGGCTACGGGCTTTTAATGCTCGCTCTGACGAATACACGATATTCAAACTGGGTATCTTCCGCAACCGTTACATGTTACTCGCAGTAGGTGTAGCCGTCCTCCTGCAAATGGCAGTGGTATATCTTCCATTCATGCAGACTGCCTTTCATACTGTGCCTCTTAGCCTGGAGCAGTGGGGTATCATAATTGGCATAGCCGGTTCTATCTTCATAACCGAGGAATTGAGAAAAGTAATCGCTCCCAAGCTCTTTAGCCGAGGCAAGTGGAATCCTGCCTGAATACGCTGAGACTTCTAAAATACTTTCAATCGATTCCCTATCCCCCCAGTACTGGGGGGTTTTTGGGGAGCTAGGTGTGTCACCACCAGACCTCAGGCAGGAAGTATCCTGCACCTCTTTTTCGGCGACATCACTTTTTTAAACGATCAAACCCTTGATAATCTACAATTAATTAAGGATAAGTGAACGTACGGATATAATTTTGTATCACTGCAATTTGTAGCCCTTGCAGTTTCCTGGATATGTGAGTTAAAATAGCGCGGAGTTTGACATATGCATATTAAGCTAAATTTCCTGGGCGCGACGCAGAATGTTACCGGCTCGCGGTATCTAGTAGAAGCAAACAATCTGAGGTTTCTGGTAGACTGCGGGTTCTACCAGGAGAGGGATTACAGGTACAGAAACTGGGACCCTTTTCATGTTCCTCCAGATACCCTGGATGCTGTTCTTCTTACCCATGCCCATCTAGACCATTGCGGCCTTCTGCCCAAGCTGGTGCGCGAAGGATTTCATGGTCGTATATTCTGTACCGATGCCACGGCTGATATCGTTAAAATCATGCTGATGGATTCCGCAAGGATCCAGGAGGAAGATTCAGCGTATAAGAAAAAAAGGCACAAGCGATCTAGGAGAAAGGGTTCTTTCCCAGAGGTTCCTCTTTATACGACGGATGACGCCAAGGCTTGTTTTCCATTACTATCTCCCGTCCGCTATGGTGAATCCGTCGATATAGGCAATGATATTTCAGCAACTTTCAACGATGCCGGCCACGTACTCGGCTCCTCAATGATATTGGTCAGAGTTAACCAAAATGGAGAGACTAGAAGTATTCTTTTCTCAGGAGATGTTGGGCGTTGGAACAAGCCTATACTCCGCGACCCGACATTATTTGAAGAGGCTGACTATGTATTAGTGGAGTCTACATATGGTGATAGATTACATGAGGATTCTGAAACTATCGAGAACCAACTTGCTGATGCTATCAATTCAACTGTAAAAGGACGAGGAAATATATTAGTCCCCAGTTTTGCTCTCGAGAGGTCTCAGGAGGTTCTCTATTACTTGAATACACTGTTGATGGAGCGCCGAATACCTCGTCTCCTGGTCTTTCTGGATAGCCCAATGGCCGTTGGTATTACGGATGTCTTTAACGAGCATACTGAACTCTACGATAGTGATATGATGGAACTAACCCGACAGGGCAGTTCGCCTTTCGATTATCATGGCCTTACGATGGTTAGGACGGTCGCTCAATCAAAGGCGATAAACAACGTATTCGGAAGTACCATGATAATAGCCGGCTCTGGCATGTGCACTGGAGGCAGGATAAAGCATCACCTGGTGACAAACATATCACGTCCTGAGTGCACCGTTCTATTCGTGGGATATCAAGCAGCTGGCACCTTGGGAAGAATCATAGTAGACGGCGCTCAGAAAGTGAGGCTCATGGGGAAGCGGTACCCGGTAAGAGCGAGGGTGTCCCAGATAAACGGTTTCTCCGCCCACGCCGATAGAGACGAGCTCTTCCGTTGGTTATCGAGTTTAAAGAGACCACCCAGGCATATATTCGTTGTACACGGCGAACCGGAAGCGGCTAAGAAATTTGCTGATTACATCAGTATGAAAACTGGATGGAATACGTCGGTACCAGAG
>JAAXQM010000236.1 GCA_012974295.1 Dehalococcoidales bacterium | reverse complement strand
TGTTTATGGCATAAGACCCGGTGAAAACGCCGCTCTTATCCCTCCCCGTGGCGGTTCGCTCGATATCTGATTGGTGTCGCGCTCTATCAACATAGCGCGCTACCTCTTCCTTGTGCTCCGCCGTGGTGAGCTGCTCAACCAGCGGGTGCTCCGGTGCAAAAACGGCAAAGGTCACGCCGTAGATCGTGTCGGGGCGGGTGGTAAAGACACGAAATTCCTGCTCAGAATAACCTGCTCCCTCCGCTAAGCCAGCCTCAAGTCCAAAGGCGATCTCAACCCCCTGGCTCTTTCCGATCCAGTTTTTCTGCATCGTCTTTATTCGCTCCGGCCACTGGATATGGCTAAAGTCGAGAAGCTTCTCAGCATATGCGGTAATGCGGAAGAACCACTGCTCCAGGTCCTTTCTTATGACCGCTGAATCACAACGCTCACACAACCCATCACCCATTACCTGCTCATTAGCAAGCACCGTCTGGCACTTGGGGCACCAGTTTACCGGGGCCTTTCCCCGATAAGCGAGGCCTGCTTCATAGAGCTTAAGGAAGAACCATTGCGTCCATTTGTAATAATCCGGGAGGCAGGTGATCACCTCGCGCCGCCAGTCGTAAATAGCACCTATGCTCTTGAGTTGAGACCTCATCCGCTCGACGTTGTCCATCGTCCATGTGAAGGGATGTATACCACGGCTGATTGCGGCGTTCTCTGCAGGCAGACCAAATGCATCAAAACCCATTGGGTGAAGCACATTGTAGCCCTTCATCCGCTTGAAGCGGGCATGAACATCGGAGGGGGCCATGGCATACCAATGCCCGATGTGGAGATCTCCCGACGTATACGGGAACATGGTGAGCTCATACCACTTAGGGCGGGTATCATTCTCGTTAACCTCATAGAGGCGGTCTTGAGCCCACCGCTGCTGCCATTTTGACTCTACCTCCTGAGGAATGTACTTTAACATCTGTTCACTTTTTCTAACCATTTAAACTATCAACCCCATTGAATCACAGGCCAACATATTATAAGGTAACGTAGGATAAAAGCAAAGCTTTATTCTTGACTTTCGCCTTGCGATTTTATAGACTACTGATGCCCCACGGGCCCGTAGCTCAGCGGCAGAGCACTCGGCTCATAACCGATTGATCGTAGGTTCGAATCCTACCGGGCCCACCAAGAAAGATTTCAGACATTAATCCCCCTGCTTTATTGGGGGTTTTTTTGTTGTTGTTGACAGCCTCCTTCCTGTAACCTAGAATTGCACTGGAGAAAGGCCTGAATTGAGCAAGGGAAAGCAGCTATATGAACTCCAGGAAGTTGACCTGGAAATCGATGCGAAGCGGGAGAGGCTCACTCAAGTGATGGGCCGCCTGGGCGAGAGCGAGGTTTTAGATGAGGCACATCTATCTCTCGCCAGGGATGAGGAGAAGCTAGTAGAGCTACAGCGGATTCAGCGGGAGGTGGAGAGAGAGGTGGAAGACCTGCAGGCTAAAGCTGCCGTGGCGACTGATAAACTATACGGAGGCACTGTGAAAAACCCAAAGGAGCTATCCAGCCTCCAGGAGCAGCTGTCAAACTTCCGACGTAAAATTGGGGAGGGGGATGACAAGACGCTAGATATAATGTCTGAAGTGGAGGCAGCGCAAAAAGAGGTATTCGTGAAACGCAGTGAAGTTGCAAAGATCGAAGAGGAATGGCAGGCAGAACAGGCCTCGCTATCGCAGGAGCAAACGGAGCTGAGCGCTGCCCTATCTACTCTAGAACAAAAGAGAAAAGAGCTCGCTTCCAAACTTGATACCGTGAGTCTAGAACTATACGAGGATATAAGACAAAAACGGCAGGGGAGAGCGGTTGCCAAATTGGAACGGGGCATGTGCCAGGGTTGCCGGATTGCCCTTCCCATGAGTGAATTACAGCGCGCGAGAATGGGCCAGGAATTAGTGCAATGCGGTAGCTGCGAGAGGGTTCTATACGTGAGTTAAATGATGAAAGCGATCGGCTATTTTCGGGTCTTCGCAGATATTTCGGATACTGAGCAGGATATTCTGTCTCCCCAGGTGGAGCAGGAGAAGGGTTTCTATAGTTATTGCCAGGAGCAAGGTTATGATCCGGTAACGACTTTCATGGATGTGGACTCGGGACGTAAGGTTAGCGAGACCCAGTATCAGCATATGATCCGCTACATTCGAAAACAGCAGGAGGATTTCCATATCGTGGTGAAAAACCTCGCTCATCTTCACCGCGACGCTCAGGAAGCGGTACGCTGTCTACTGGAGATTGATGGCCTCGGGGTAAAAATCCTCTTTACCGATGAAGCGCTTGATGATCCCCTGGCAGCAGCACTCCAGGCGTGGTCCACCCGGCCCCAGAGTGCAGGAAGTGGGGATCGGGTTAAGGAAGCGATGAGGACTAGAGCAATGTATGGAAGGGCACTGGGAAAACCCCCCTTTGGCTATAGGATAGGTGCCAACCAGAAACTGGAGCTCGTGCCTGAGGAAGCGGACGTAGTCAGCCTTATATATAAGTTGTATCTCCAGGAAAATAAAGGCGTTCGCCTCATCGCTCGCTATCTGAATGAGCAGGGGATCACTACCAAGAAGGGTAACCGATGGAGTATCGTGGGTATCCGCGATATACTGCGTAACCGGTCATATCTGGGGACATACTCCCGTTTTGGCGTTAAGATTCCGGGCAGCCATCCCGCTATAGTCCCACCCAGCGTATTTAACAGGGTACAGGAGAGGCTTACTGCTGAGCCCAGGAAAGGCGTTTATGCCACAAGACTGCCTTTCCTACTCGCCGGTCTGGCGTATTGCGCCCATTGTGGTAATAGAATGATCGGGGTGAACCGCAGCCAGACCTGGACAAGTCGTAAGGATGGGAAAAAGACTAAAGGCGAGTATCGCTATTATCAGTGCCAGTCGAGAGCTAACCAAAGCTTCTGCCAATACCATACCAGAAGGGCTGAGGATTTGGAGAGCGCTGTCCTCGCCAGACTACAGAGGTTCAGCAAACCCGAGGCTCGAGAACAATTGATAAAGCAAAGCGCTTCTACCGTTGACAGTAAAACAACAGAGCAGCCTCAATTAATGAAAAAACTAAAAGCTCTTAATAAAAAATTCCGCGGTTATCTCGACAAGGCAGCACAGGGCGATATTTCCCTGGACGAACTACGCGCAACGGGAGGGGAGCTTGTGAAGGAGAGGCAGTTTTTAGAGCAAAGGCTCGCACTCCTAGAAGCTGAGGCGAGTGGTGAAATCACCGCGGAGCAACGCCGGCGACATACAATCGAGGCGCTGGACAATATTCAGGAGCGGTGGGAGTCCATGACATTCCCTGCGAGGAGAGCCCTGCTTCAATACGTAATCGACCGCATTATGGTCTACGATCACGATATAGATACTGTGCTGAAATTGTGATAAATATGAAACGGTTGATTATATATACCGATGGAGCCGCGACACCTAATCCCGGTCCTGCTGCCATTGGGGTGGTGGTACTCGATGAAACCGGCAAGGTAGTTGCCGAGATCTCAAGGGCCATCGGCAGAGCAACGAACAATCGTGCTGAGTATCTAGCCCTCATCGCTGGCCTTACAGAGGCTCTGAGGCTGGGTGCGGACCAATATAGCGTCAAGCATATCCCACGGGAACGTAATGAAGCAGCAGACGCGTTAAGCCACCAGGCGCTCCACAGAGCGGGCAACTAAATTATACAAGGGGAGGTTAAGATGCCCACAGTAGGATGGAGCAAGTATTACCCTCACTCGCTTTAAAGAATACTATGAACAATAGATTTATTTTGATGAGACTGCTGAAATAGTCTCAATCAACCCTCTAATCCCCCCAGTCTTGGGGGACTTTTAAAGCTGGGGGCCACCCCCAGACCCCCGGCAAGAAGTATCCTGCACCTCTTTTTCATCATTCTCCTTGATATTTAGTCTACTATGTAGTACAGTCAAATAGGGGTTAGGTAAACCGGGTGATCGCTCTCCGATTTATATCGGGGGGAGGAAAGTCCGAGCTCCACCGGGCAGGAGGCTGGGTAACGCCCAGGGTCCTCCGATTTTATCGGGGGATACGGAAAGTGCCACAGAAACATACCGCCCCGGCTTGCCGGGGTAAGGGTGAAATGGTGAGGTAAGAGCTCACCGCTCCGATGGCAACATCGGTGGCGGGCAAACCCCCTTCGGAGCAAGACCAAATAGAAGGGAAGAGGACGCTCGGCCTCGTTAATACCCTCGGGTAGGTCGCTTGAGGTGGCGGGTAACTGTCATCCTAGATAAATGGTCACCACCCCGATTAAATCGGGGTACAGAACTCGGCTTATAGGTTTGCTTAGCCCCTCAAGTCTTTTCGCTCATGGAAGGTTTTGCTGTTACGTGAAACAGGCCCTTGACATAAGCCTGCGGAAATTCGAAAAACCAACGCGTATTGCAGATCTGCTTTCTTCTTCAGGGTAAAAAATGTCGAGTAATGATCTATCCCCCGAGGCTCTTCGGCGGGAGCTAAGAACGAAGCTCATCGGTCAAAATATCCTCCACTATCCCAAAACCCCATCCACTATGGATGCAGCAAAGCAGGCGATAAGAGATGGCGCCGTAGAGGGCACTGTTGTCATCGCCGACCAACAGACTTTGGGCCGGGGGCGCCTGGGCCGTGAGTGGTTCTCCTCTCCAAAGAGCAGCATTCTGCTCTCAATTATCCTTTATCCAAAGCTGGAATATCTCCCTCGTCTCACCATGGCTGCTTGTCTGGCAGTGGTAAGAAGCATCGAGAAACTTACATGCCTTGAACCCACAATCAAGTGGCCTAACGATGTTCTCATCGATGGAAAAAAAGTAAGCGGTATTCTAATTGAGAGCGATATTTCGGGAGATAGCGTTAAATACGCCATCGTGGGTATTGCCCTAAATGTTAATTTTGATCCTACAGCTATCCCCGAGATTTCAGAAACGGCCACAAGCCTTAGGCAGGTGCTGGGTAGAGAAGTGTCCCGCAAAGAGGTGCTGATGGTCCTGCTTGGCGAATTTGAAGGTCTGTATTATGAGCTACGTCGCGGAGAGCGAATCGATCGGGAGTGGCACCGTCGATTGGATACATTGGGTAAAAAGGTATCAGTGCGCTGCGGCGATAAAATAGAGGATGGCGTTGCCCAGGAGGTAGACGGTGATGGCAACCTCATACTGCGGCGTTCGGATGGCAGCGTGGTGATCATCGCTGCAGGGGATGTTACGCTCAGAGCTCATAATTACTGAGCTAGCAGGCCCTCGCCGGTTAATGTATCAGCAACCCCTCCAAGACCCAGCTCCTCTAGTTTAGCCCTTTTCTGAAAGCCAGTGAGGACATCCCAGCCACGGATCTGGTAATATTCGTCCTTCATTTGCTCAAATTTATCTCGTTCCACGACCATTCCTTTTCGAGAATGGACTTCCCCATCTTTACCTGGAACTATACAACCTGGGTTACCAAAGTCGCCCTTTAAGGGTATGTTAAAATTGAACTCTTCCAGGCAATCATCTTCTCTTCCCTTGTGTCCCTCCCTGATATGAATAGCATGCTGCAGGTTAAAGACCCTCTCACCAATTTCGTATAAGTCCAGCTCATCCATAACCCTTCCCGTTACCGCAGAACAAACCTGGCTCTCCAGGGATGGATCGCCAACATGGTCTTCAGAGAGACCACTGTTTAAAATCGGCCACAGGAAATCGCATAGGATAAGGCATTCTTTAGCATACTGACGGTTCTGAATCTTGGCCGCAGCCAGGGCCTTCCCCTCGTAAGTAGAAAAATCAGCTGCAATCTCGCTACCCCAGAATCGCTTCGCTATGCCCTGCATAACCTCGGTTGTAACGTTGACATTCTCCATCCCTGCAGCTCGCATCACCCACAACATATTGGGTACACTGATTTCGTGCAGCTGTTGAATGGGCTGCCGCGGTTCCATCGCATACAAGAGACCGGTGGTAATATATAACCTGGGCCCGTAGTTAGTATTATAGCCAGTTCCGGTCATATAGTCGGTAATCAATTCCTGTGCCTTAATACCGAGTGTTTTCGCCGCTTGATGAGTGCCGTTGGCCAGAATATCGCCAAACCCCTCGCGGTGGGAAACCTTCCTGAGCAACGTCTCGATAAATTCCCTGCTACCTATCTTGGAGAGTGGTATTCCAGTCTGCTCATCTGTTAAAAGCTTAGCCTGGTAGCATCTAGAGAGCCACATAACCATCGTCTCGATAGCATGCGTATCGACACCGTATTCATCGCAGAGCTTGGCGGCCTCAAAGGGAACCTCGGTTAGCTCCCCATAATAGCGCTGTGCTCGAGTCTCATAGAAAAAGGCAGCCTGGCACATGAATTTACCGGTGACCCCATTCATTGCCGTATATATCAGGCGCATACAACCGCTGCTGCAGCCGTAGCACACATCTTTCTTCATCTTGTCCGGGTGTAGCAGGGGAGGCAATACCATTTGATTGAATTCAAATCTGCCTTTAAATTCAAGACGCATTTTCCCAGTTCATTCTTCAGTTTCTCACGGCAAGAGATGGCACCCCTACCTATAAGATGAGCTGCGTCTCTTATCTCAACCCTGTCCCCATCTACCAACAGATAGACTGGCCTATCTGCCTGTCCATATACAACAAGCCCATCGTAACCGGCAAACTTAAGCTCAGCACCCCAGGAGCCGCCCAGATTGCAGTAGGAAAATCGATTGTGAATGGGGGATTTACCACAGACCTGCCATCTGGAGCCGCCGAAACCTGGAACACCGGCGACAGGACCTGTTATGAAGATCAACCTGTTTTCCGGGTCAAAGGCGCTTGTTCTGGGGGGCACTTCGTCCCAATAGATTTTAGCAGCTATCCCTCGCCCTCCCAGAAAGAGATCCTCATATCCTTCGGTTGGCATACTATCGACACTACCGTCAGAAAGATTCACCCTTAAGATAGTTCCTGCGTATCCTTTAGCATGAGCCATTATTTCTTCCCCCCATTAAATTTCAATAACAGCAATATTATTGCACGTTCAATATAGACCATTCGTTTCTGAATCCACTGTCAATTATCAACACCTTTAAAATGCTGCTTAATAAGAGATTACTGAAATAGTCTCAATCAACCCCCTAATCCCCCAATCTTGGGGGACTTTATAAGCTGGGGGACACCCCCAGACCCCCGGCAGGAAGTATCCTGCACTTCTTTTTCAGCGGTCTCTATCAGAGTGGATAGGTATATGGAGGTAGGAGCCGATATACTGGCCAAGCCTCGATGGTGGAAGCTATACATATAGCCCCGAAGCGATGACTTGCCTTATCAACGATACTATCAGAAAATGCTGAAATAGACATGATCAATCCTCTATATCCCCCAGTCTTGAGGGGTTTTTAAGCTGGGGGACACCCCCAGACCCCCGGCAAGAAGTATCCTGCACCTCTTTTTCAGCAGTCTCTATTATAATGCCGTATCGACCAGGCGATCCAGTTGAAAGCATGCTCAGTACCGCTGTCCTAAACCTCCATCTCTATCCACTTTTTAACTAAGCAGAGGGCTTACCGCATGGCAGTTTCCCAGTTACCCTCTTTCTGCGTTTAACTTATTAAACTGGGTTTGTGATATCTCACTCCTTCTTTGGCATGAAGGCGCTGAGCAAGTCCATGGGCAGGGG
>JAAXQM010000196.1 GCA_012974295.1 Dehalococcoidales bacterium | reverse complement strand
AGATGTGTATAAGAGACAGCCCCAAGATTGGGGGATATTTTAAAGCTAGGGAACACCCCCAGACCCCCGTCAGGAAGTATCCTGCACCTCTTTTTCAGCGGCCTTTTTTAGTTCAGGTAAGGCAGGGAGCTGATTACCGTCACATCGGACCAGAAACACCCGCCAAAACCAGTAGCAACAGCGATCTTTGCCCCCTCCACCTGTTTCTGCTCTGCCTTCCCCATTACCTGCAGGGCTCCTTCCCCTATCCTCAGCAGTCCCGTGGCACCGATGGGGTTTGTTGCCAGTACACCGCCGGAAGGGTTAACGGGAAGCTCTCCACTCATTTCCGTCGCTCCGCTCCTGACAAGTACTGGGCCTCCTCCCTCCTTACACAGCCCCAGCGCCTCCATCCAGCTAACGCCTGCTGTTGATGCGGGTATGTAGAGCTCGGCCACGTCAAACTGTTTGAACGGGTCTGTAATTCCTGCCATCTTATACGCCTCGTGTGCAGCAATCTCAAGTGATGGCAAGTTCGCCAATCCAATCCCGTCGGCTACATGTACGAGGATGTGACAATCTCCTACACCCAGTACCCATGCAGGCCGCTCAGTTATCTTCTTTGCCCTGTCTTCTCCGGCAAACACTAAAGCACAGGCACCATCAGTCCTTGGACACATATCGAGAAGCTTGATCGGATAGGATATGTACGGCGACTTCATTACTTCCTCAATAGTTATCATCTGTCGAAGATGAGCATAGGGATTGTATTTCGCTGCATTGTTATGGTCCCTCACCGAGACGAGAGCAGCATCCTCTTCAGTAGCTCCATATCTGCTCATGTAAGCAGTATATTGTGCTGCCAGCGGGCCTATGGCTCCACCGGCGTACTCCCTCTCGGTAATGGGATCGAAACAGGTTGATATTGCTGCAGTCGTATCCGATTCAGAGTTCTGTTCCCAGCCGATAGCCAGCACGGTATCAAACAATCCCGATGCCGCGTGATAAAATGCCGCGTGGCCGATTGCACTACCCGTCGTCCCCCCGGTTGTCACTTTCATGATCGGCTTCATGTAACCACCGGAGCCATCCACACTCCACATATCCACATAGTTGATTGATTCAAAATGGTCCATGTTGCCGATTACTATTGCATCTATATCGGCGATGGTCAGCTCTGCGCTTTCCAGAGCCCTCTTGACAGCAATATGTATCAACTCCTGGCCCTTGCACTCGGTATTTTTGCTCTTGTGCTGTGTTTGGCCTACCCCAACTATTGCTACCCTGTTCTTCATATTACTAAGGCTCCCTTATAATGAGACTACTGAAATAGTCTCAATCAACCCCCTATGTCCCCCAATCTTGGGGGACTTGTTAAATCTGGGGGACACCCCCAGACCCCCGGCAGGAAGTATCCTGCATCTCTTTTTCAGCGGTCTTATAATATACAGGCAATATGGCCTTGTTTCAGTTCCCCAGAACAAATACACAATGCCCCTGTCCACATGCGCCTTCGATGCCGTGTGCCAGTGCAATCCTGGCACCGTCAACCTGTCTGTCACCGGCTTCACCTCTAAGCTGAAGCACCGATTCGGCGATCCGCGCCAGCCCGGCAACCTGCACCGCATGTGCAGACAACACCCCGCCGGAAGGGTTGATTGGTAAAGCGCCACCCAACTCCGTTACACCCGAATCGATCATGGTCCCAGCCTCACCCCGCTTACACAGGCCCAACCCCTCCATCCACATGAGCTCCATATAGGAGAAGGCATCGTACACCTCAGCCACGTCAATTTCCTTTATCGGATCTGAAATTCCGGCCATTCTATACGCTCTTTCAGAAGCCGATATCAATGCATCTACGTCAGCCAGATCACGATCTCCCAAATGATATGCATCAGCGCAATGACCAACACCCGTTATCCAGATCGGTTTGCTGCACCTTGCCCTGGCTATCTCTTCCTCGGCCATGATGATAGCGCATGCCCCATCGGAGATGGGCGAGGCATCAAGGAGCTTTATCGGGTCCGCCAAGACCCTGGATTCGAGAACATCTTCCACGGTGATATCTAATGGCAGATGCGCGTAGGGATTAGCCCTGGCATTCCTGTGGTTTTTCACCGACACCCTGGCACACTGCTCCTCGGTGATACCGTATTTCGACATGTATCTCCTCATTTGGAGGGCTGACGAGCTTATAGCGTCAACTCCCAGAGCACGCTCGTAGACAGGATCGAACATGGCGTTGCTAATTATTGCCGGTATCCCCTCGGACATCTTACTCTGTGCGACAACGAGGGTCAGCTTGTGAAGGCCTGAAAGAATCCTCATAGCGCCCATGAGGGCTCCGTATGTGCCATCCCCCTCTACATTCGTGGTAGGAACCCTGTGGGAACCGGTTGCCTCTGTAATCGCCATGCAGGAGATAGTACGCCCGTCCCAGAAATCGTTGCACACCGTGATCGTATTGTCTATGTCATCTATGGTAAGGCCGGCATCATCCAGCGCCTCTCGCGTAACCTGGTATGCCAGCTCAGCATGAGATGCCGGATTATATCTCCGATACCTGGTCTGTGCAATTCCTATGATACCTATTTTATCCACTATGTAACCCCTGGAAATAGTATACTGCTGTACGATCACTGCCTAACGCCCGAGCGGCTTGAAATACTTAATGTCCAGATAGTTGCCCTCCCGCTGGTCACGAAAGACAGCTTTTACCCTCATTCCAACCCCAATGCTATCCAAGTCGACCTCTCCAAGTAGGTGCATAAATCCCGTGCTCGCACCATCCAACTGTATTATGCCCATTGCGTACGGTGGCTTCTGTGGCTGGATGCCCGGCACAGCATATCTCACAACAGTATAGGTCAATAGGGTACCGATATCTCCGACATCAACCCATTCAGGCATGTCGCAGAAACAACGCGGGCAGGTCTCTCTGGGTGGTAAATAGACACGCTCGCATTGTTCACATCTGGTTCCCCAAATCTTACAGTTGTCCCTTATTTCCTGGTAGAACCTGCTTCCAACCTTTCCAGCATGCCAGGTATAAGGGAGCTTTATCCGGCTAGGGTACATCAAAGTACCGCTATCGCCCAGCTCCTCGCTTCTTACCGCCATCCGTTGCTCCTTGTTTTTCCAGATCCTCGCATCCCCACTCACCTAACAGTGATTAGCTGTAGAAAGGAGGGATTTATAATTAACCTTTTAACCTGGCTTCTTAGCAATCAAGACCTTCATAGTGGAAACCGCCACATCCTCCCCCCGCTGATTCTTGACCGACTTCTTTAGACTGACAACACCACCGAAATCACCCTTCTCCTGCTTGTCAATAACCTCCAGTTCCACATGTATGGTGTCGCCAATCTTAGTGGGTGCCGTAAACCGCACCTTATCCATGCCATAGAACGCTACAATCGCCATCTCGTAAAGCGGCATAAGCCCAACTGCTACTGAAAGCACCAGCATACCATGGGCTATTCTCTCACCGAAAGGGCCCTTCTTAGCGTATTCCACATCGGTATGAAGCGGATACCAGTCCCCGCTGAAAGCGGCAAAATTTACAATGTCTGCTTCCGTTATCGTCCTGGCTCTTGTTGTGTCGACATATCCAACTTCGAAATCTTCGTAGTACTTCATATTGCCTCCCATACCAATTGACCTTATCTAAGTCCCTCAGGTTAATTAATTGAGACTGCTGAAATAGTCTTGATCAACCCCCTATATCCCCCAGTCTTGGGGGATATTTTAAAGCCGGGGGGCACCCCCAGACCCCCGGCAGGAAGTATACTGCACCTCTTTTCAGCGGTCTCTTTAAGCT